>CALJIY010000468.1 GCA_937973945.1 uncultured Saprospiraceae bacterium
GTTTATGATATTGGTTCTTTTTTGGTACTCCTTAAATCAAATACTTAACTAGTAAAACAAGAAAGATGAAAATAGCCATAGTAGATCATGTTGGGATTAAGTCAGGTATGGATTGTTACAATTTGGGCTTACTTCGAGGAATGAATAATCAAGGAATTGATAGTTATTTATTTTCCAATATCAAGACTTCTGGTAAAGATGTTACTGCATTTGATTATTTTGAATCTAGCAAAACGTCTAATGTTCGTTCGTTCTACAATTATTTTATGGGTCATTTGAAGTCTTATATCAATTGTAAACGATTGGGAATCGACACAGTGGTTATTCATCTTTTTTCTACCTATTCCAAAGAATTGGCGCAATATGCATTGGCAAAAATTTTTGGTTTAAAGATTATTACCATTGTACATGATGTCAATGATTTTTTGGATCAAGATAATGATCGAATTAAAAATTATATTTATAGCGTATCTAAAAAGTTAATCGTTCATAATCAATTTAGTTTTGATAATTTAGTAAAGCATATAGATCAAGCACATATTCCGAAAATTAGTATTGTCCCGCATGGAAATTATACAGATTTTATTAATAAAAAAATTTCTAAAGCAGCAGCAAGACAAGAATTAAATCTTGATCCTAATAAGCGGTATCTCTTATTTTTTGGGCAAATTAAAGCGGTAAAAGGATTAGATTTAGTTATAAAAGCGATGCCCAATATTGATGAGAATATTGAATTAATTATTGCTGGTCGGCCACGTCGTTTTGACTATTCGCAGTATCAAGATTTAATAGACAAACTCGGTATTAAAAAAAGAGTAACAGAAGTAATTCGATTTATTGAAAATGAGGAACGAGATGTTTATTTCAGTGCGGCGGATGCACTCATTTTACCTTACCGACGAATTTATCAGAGCGGGGTGTTGTTATTAGCGATGAGTCATGGATTGCCTATCATTGCTTCTGATTTACCGCCTAATAAAGAGATTATTCAACATGGAGAGAATGGTGCCTTATTTAGGTCTGAAGATGTTAAGGACTTGACAACTGTAGTCAATGAATTTGTTACAAACGATCAAGCCCTTCAACGATTTAAATCCAATTCTTTAAAAAATATGAGCGAACAATTTAGCTGGAAAACAATTGCTAAAGCGTATACTAATTTTATATAAGACGCTACTGAAAAAAGGTGTCGGACACTTTAGCTAAAATTTGATTTAGTAATACTTTATGGAATAACTACTAATATATTGCAAGTGTCCGACACCTATTCTGTTACTAATACCTTATCTAGTCTATAATCTCCTTTTCTGTTATTCTTCTCTATTCTAAAACCTCTCTGGTTTTAAAGCTGCTCTAATTTCTTCCACTTTAATTTCAACCACATTAAATCGCCAAAAAGTACGGACAAGTATTGTTTGAAAAAATCTTGAATAAAATGACATAGTTCAAATTTCCCAAAATTGGAATTAAAATAAAAATTGGGAAAAATTATTTTAATAAAAAATATTTAAGTGTTTGATTTTTAGTTGTTTAGGCTATTGGCACTTCCTTGGTATTATTTAAATCAAACACTCAACTATTAATATTAAAATAAGGAAGATGAAAATTGCTATTTTAGGATCAAGAGGAATTCCAAACGCTTATGGTGGCTTTGAACAATTCGCAGAATATGTTTCAGCAGGCCTTGTGGAGCGTGGCCATGATGTATATGTGTATAACTCCAGTACACATCCTTATCAGTCAAGCACATGGAATGGCGTCAATATTATCCATTGCTATGATCCAGAAAATAAATTAGGAACAGCAGGACAATTTGTATATGATTTCAATTGTATTCTAGATAGCAGAAAGCGAAATTTTGATGTGATCCTACAGCTAGGATATACTAGTAGCTCCATATGGGGAAATCTATTACCGAGTAAAAGTGCAATTGTCACAAATATGGATGGTTTAGAATGGAAACGTTCTAAGTATTCTCCTAAAGTTCAATCTTTCTTAAGATGGGCGGAAAATAAAGCCATCGAGACGAGTGATGTTTTAGTGGCAGATTCTATTGGGATAAAAAAGTACTTATCAGAAACTTATAAAGCGACGTCGACTTATATCCCGTACGGGGCTCATCCGTTTACAAATCCAAATGATACGGTCTTATCAGAATACAACCTACAAGCGAATGAATATGGGATGTTAATAGCTAGATTAGAACCTGAGAATAATATAGAAACCATCCTTCAGGGCCTAACGGAAAGCCAATATGAAGGTTCTTTTTTAGTGATTGGAAAACACGATACCCCTTATGGACGCTATATCAAAAACTTATTCCAATCAGATCAGCGCATTCAATTTTTAGGCGGTATCTATGATATGAATAAGTTGAATAATCTCCGTTATTTTTCCAATTTATATTTTCATGGCCATTCTGTTGGAGGCACCAACCCTTCCTTATTAGAGGCTATGTCCAGCCAAGCTTTAATATGCGCTCATCATAATCCTTTTAATGAGGCTATTCTCAAAAAAGATGCTTACTATTTTTCCAACGCCCAAGATGTCACTACCGTTTTTGAAAATGCTAACAGACGAATAGATCAATATAAGGTAGAAAATAATCTAGAAAAAATAAAGAATATTTATGAATGGTCTATGATCATCGACCAATATGAGCATTGCTTATTAAGTGCCGTGAATGAGAAAACAGGTAAACTAATTCCTGTACCTTCTACAGTTTTAGTTGATTAAATCTTTTTGGAATACCGAATTATCTAACATTACCTTCCTACATTAAAAGCCTTCCATTCCCTTCTCTCCCACTGATTTGTACAAGATAAAAAACTCATGTTATGATTTCAACTGGTCACTCACTAGTAGGCAACACCCCTGCAATTCAGCATAAAATTGTCAAAGACTATCTACCCAATAAAACAAAGATTTTATTTAGAAAATATCAGTTAGCTATTTTAATAGCAGATATGATTTTACTAAATGGATCATTTATTTACTTTTTTCAACAAGCTGGTATTTTTACGACTAGCTATCAAACTACTTTTGGGAGCATTGTTTTTTCCTTTTTAATTATCAATGCTGCTTGGTTAATAGCTGCTAATTATACTAACCTATATCAAGTAAATGAACATTCTGATTCTAATGAAGAGATTCAAAAAATACTGTTCAATAGTTTAAGTTACTTGGGTAGTATTTCTTTTATCCATCATTATTTATTTCAAGAAACTTTTGCGATCTATTTAGCACATACCGCTATTATTGTCTTTATTTTGACGTCGATTATATTACATATTATTATTCGAAGTTATTATAAAAGCAAACTCTCTGATATGCGTTATATGATTATTGGAGGGGAAGCATCTAATATAACTTATATTCAAGAAAAGATAGCAAAAATATATGGCGAGAAGGCAGAATGTGTTGGGCGTTTTGGAAATGGTGAAATCAAAGGTATTATAAAATTAGGAGGCTATAAATTAATCAAAGAATTTATCAAAGAATATCCTTTGGATAAGGTATTTTATGTCGATAGCCCTTTAAAAGAAGCAGAAAACCAAGACATTGTCAGCATTTGTAGAAGTCAATTTATTGAATTTGAAATTATACCAAGAGAGATTGGTTTATTTAATAACAAGATAGAACTAAAAAACTATGGTGGGCTACCTGCCTTTTCAGAACCTACAGAAAAATTACATCGCCTCAGGAATAGAGTGATTAAGCGAGCTTTTGATATTGTCTTTTCTTTAGCGGTTATTCTATTTATATTTCCTTGGTTATTACCTTTGATTGCTATCACGATTCGTTTAGAATCCAAAGGACCTATTTTCTTCACCCAAAAACGAACAGGGTATTGGAATGAATCTTTCCGTTTCATTAAATTCCGTTCCATGACCGTCAATGAAGAAAGCGATGATAAACAAGCTACCAAGAATGATAGTCGCGTGACAAAGACTGGCGCTTTTCTTAGAAAGACGAGTTTAGATGAATTACCACAATTCTTTAATGTTTTATTTGGGGATATGTCTATCGTTGGTCCAAGACCTCATATGCTTAAACATACGGATGTGTATTCCGAGTTAATCGAAACGTATATGATTCGACATGAGGTAAAACCAGGTATTACGGGTTGGGCACAAGTAAATGGATGGAGAGGGCCAACAGAACAGTTATATAAAATGGCAAAGCGTGTGGAGTTTGATGTGCAATACCTTGAAAATTGGACCTTTTGGTTGGATTTAAAATGTATCTATTATACGGTATTTAATGCGGTGCAAGGGGAAGAGAATGCTTTTTAATGAATAGTTACTTACTTTGTTAGATATGCTCTAGGCCGTGCGACAAATACAGGATACTATTTAGTTTGGTAAATCAAAAATCATATTTCATACATCAGAAATCATAAATCCATCTAGTTTAAGTCGTGATGGATATATGATGTAAGATGTATGACCTGCCTCCGTGCCTTGGCAGTCAGGTTTAAAAATTATGATTTTTCCGAACGCTCTACTTAGCCCGCCCCACATTAGGATCAATACGCTGCGCCTTCCGCTGATACTCCACGCCTTTTTCCATATCCCCAGAATTCGCATAAGCATTTCCAAGATTTAGCCAAGCATCCGCATTATTAGGTTGAATTTGTGTACACTTCGTAAAAAACTCAATCGCCTTTGCTTCTTGTCGACTAATCCCATATGCAACGCCTAATAAACGGTTCGTTTCAAAATCTTCAGGTATCGCTTGTAATGCCTGATTGAGGTATTGAATAGCTTTTGGTAAATCGCCTACTTTTTCGCCATAATATTGTCCTAATTCTCTATGGGTATAAGCTAAGTTTTTATAAGCCTCATCATAACTTGGATCTAGGCGCAGGGCCATATTATAACTTTGTTCGGCTTCTTGAAATTCGGCTAAATGAAAATGCGCATTCCCTTTTAATAAGTAGGCATTTTTATAAGTAGGATGAATTTTAGTAGCTTCGTTTAAATGACCTACCGCTTCTATTAGCATTCCTTTTCGGATAGAATCATCGGTTTCTTCTAGGGCTTTCGCCGTTAAATCACCGCCTACAGAATTACGCAATTTTGCACTATTTTTAGAGACGTTGATATCCGTAGTGAATAAAGTGAAATTATCTTTCCATACAAAATTTCTGGTGATTGTTTTAATACTAAACAACAAGGTGAGTAGCCCTATTACTCCTAATAAAATAGTTTGATTAAGCTTCTTTGATTGGTATAAGTTAGTTAATAATAAACTAAGCGCCAAACTAAAACCAACGGAAGGCATAAAGATAAATCGCTCTGCCATATTGGTACCAATAGGAAATACGACATTGGATACAATCGTCAAAGTGATGAGATAAAAAAGAATCGCATAGCTTAAGCTGCTCTTTTTAAATAAACCCATTAATGCGTAAATCCCCAAACCCACATGTAATAGCACACTTAATAGGACTTTCCAATTTCCCCAAGTCATTATATCTACATGGCGTGGATAATAATCATGCGTCAATGGATGTGGAAATACCAATAGCTGTAAATACTTCCCTAAGGTATAAGTGATGGTTGCCATTTGCTCACTAAAACTAAAAGCGACCCATTTATTGCCTTCAATTTTTAGGAATGGATTATTCATTAATTCCATGGTGGGTGCACCACCAAAGGTACCGCCTAATACAGCATGTCGGATGGCTAAAAAAACAGCCGCTCCTATGATAAAAGGAATCGTTTGCATGACGATCTTTCCGATTTTAGCATCCGTGAATACAAAATAACTTAAAGGGACAATTGCTAAAAAAGTAATCGCATTTTCTTTCGCCATTAATGCCAAAAAGAAAAGAACACCTGCTAGCACATTCCATATAAATTGCTGCTGTCGAAAGGCTTTTAAGGAAAATAATAAAGCTGCTAAACTTCCTAGTAAAGTAACAATCTCATCTCGCCCTTTTATATTGGACACTACTTCGGTATGGACAGGGTGTGCTATAAAAATTAAGGCGGAGATAAAAGCGATTAAAGCAGGGTAGGGGACTTTTTCTTTATATTCAAATAATCGAAGTAACACAAGATACAATACGATGCCCAACAGTCCATACAATAATACATTTCCTAAGTGACCTACAAATGGACTCTTGCCAAACAAACTAACTTCCACTGCAAACATCACTAAGGTCAGCGGTCTATATCGCCCCCCTGCTAC
>CALJIY010000469.1 GCA_937973945.1 uncultured Saprospiraceae bacterium
AATAAGGAACGTTTAGCCTGGGCATTAAATATTCACCCCAATAAAGTCAGCCATTGGAAATATTTTATTGATGCACAGACAGGAGAGATCTTAGAACAATATAAAACGCTTTGTCAACTGCATCATGGCGTAAAAGAAGCGCATAATAATAAGGAAGCCATAGGCAAACCCGCAGAAATTGTGGCTTTTGATGGTCCTGAAAGTACACAGGCAACAGATTTAAATGGCGCAACCAGAACTATTACCACCTACAATGCCAATGGTGTTTACTATTTAATAGATGCCACAAAGCCAATGTTTGATCCTCGTAGCGATGATTTGCCCAATCATGCCGAAGGCGCTATTTTTACCATCAATGCTAAAAATACTTCCCCAGCTACCAGAAACTTTGACTATGAAGATATTACGACCACCAACAACAATTGGAATTTCACTTTAGGCGCTTTAGGAGTATCAGCCCATTACAACGCAGGAATCACCTATGATTATTTCTTAAATACCCATGGTAGAAATTCTATCAATGACCGAGGAAGTAATGTAGTCTCTTTTGTGAATGTATCAGAAGACGACGGTAGTAGTATGGAAAATGCTTTTTGGGATGGACAATATATTTATTATGGTAATGGCGGAAGTACCTTCAAAGAGTTAGCTAGATCGTTGGATGTAGCAGGACATGAAATAGCTCATGGAGTCGTTCAAACAACAGCCAATCTAGAGTACCAAGGAGAATCTGGTGCCATGAACGAATCCTTTGCAGATATTTTTGCGATCATGATTACTAGAGATAATTGGGCGATTGGAGAAGAGGTCGTCAATACCAATGTTTTTAGAGGCGGCGCTTTAAGAAATTTAGCAGATCCTAATAATGGCGGTAGTAGTTTAAATACCCCAGGTTGGCAACCAAAGAGTGTTTCCGAACAATTTAGAGGTAGTGAAGACAATGGGGGCGTTCATATCAACAGTGGGATTACCAATCATGCCTTTTATTTATATACCACTTCTGCTTTATTAGGAGATGATGTAAATGCAAATGCCTTGATTACCGAAAAAGTATTCTACAAAGCTTTGACGGATTATTTAACTTCTCGATCACAGTTCACAGATTTACGAGCGGCTGTTATCTTATCTGCTAGAGATTTATATGGTGCCCAAAGTGCGGCGGTGTCTGCTGCGGATCAGGCTTTTAATGGTGTCGGTATTAGTACGCCTTCTGTAAGTTCCATTTTAAATACCATGTCTGCCCCACCAACACAAGAAAGTCAGCCTGAAGAAGTAGAAGTAAATGTAGGAAGAGACTTCGTCGTTTTTACAGATGAAGCCACTAGCAAATTATATGTGCAAGTAGAAGGTGGAGACATCGTACCTCTAAGTGAAAAAGGCGTAAAAAGTAGACCAAGTATCACAGACGATGGTTCGGTGATGCTGTATGTGGGTAGTGATAATACCATCAATCAGATTAATATAGACTGGGAAACAGGCACTTTCACAGAGGAAGTGATTGATGAGCAACAAATATGGCGAAATGTAGCGATTTCAAGAGATGGAAAACGATTAGCGGCATTGACAGAAGAAACAGACGAGACGTTTAAGGATAATATCATTTATGTAATTGATTTTGGTTTAAATGATTCCAAGGCATACGAATTGTACAACCCTACCTACACACAGGGCATTACGACAGGAGCCGTAGAATTCGCAGATGCGATAGAATTCGATTTCTCTGGAGAAAACGTGTTATATGATGCTTTTAACTCCATTACTTCCAGTTTTGGAGAAACAAATTTTTCTTATTGGGATATTGGATTTATAAAAGTATGGGAAAATGATATTAATTTTTGGGAACAAGATGAAGAAAACAATATCCGAAAATTGTATTCTGGACTACCAGAAGATGATAGTGTGGGTAATCCTACTTTTTCTAAAAATTCACCCGATGTAATTGCCTTTGACTATATAGAAAATTTCAATAATGACGATCCTGCAGATGATAATTATTATCTATTAGGGGCTAATATTTTAACCTCTAAATTAGATACTATTTTGCTAAACGGGGAATTGAATTTTCCAAGTTATTCTAGAACAGATGAACAAATCATCTTTAACGCCACCGCTAGTAATGATGCTAAAGTCATCGCCACGATTCCATTGGCGGAGAGTAAGATCACTGCCGCAGGTAGTGCCGCCGTATATGTCAATCAAGCAGAAGGTGCCCAATTAGGGGTATGGTTTTCTAATGGAAGTCGAACTTTGTCTACTAGTTTAAGTGATATCGCAACGGACATAGAAGCCTTTACGATCAGTCCGAATCCATTTAACGATCAAATAAGCGTTGATTTTCAAACAGAAACGGCTCAGCTGCTCGATATACAAGTGACTAATTTATTGGGTCAGCAAGTATATTTAGACACCGAGAAAGCTATAAAAGGAGCTAATCAATTTCAGTTAAATTTACCAAGCTTAGAGGCGGGTACTTATATACTTAGCTTTACCTCTGAAAAGGGTATTATTGCTCGAAAGATTGTTAAGAAATAAGTTTTTTGATCTAAAAATTACTCAAGCTAGAAGCTTGAGCTACGTTTTACAAATGCGCTGTTTCTTCAAATGAAACAGCGCATTTCTAATTTGTTGCTTTCTCCCCTACCGTATTCTTATCAAAAATAACCACTTCCTAAATTATACATATTAATTTTTTCAAATTATTGAAATATCTAATATTTGCGCTTATATTGCATATAGTTTTCTCATAGTATGTTTAGTCTTCCTACACCCTCTTTCCCTTCTGGGGTGTAGGAATCTTTTTTTTGGCACTTTCCTGTAGTATTCTTTTCTATTTTATTCCTGATTTTTTAACTTACATTTCTTGCTTCTGGCTTTCCAGTATATCTTATTTTAATGCGCTCACTAAATATACAATGGTAAAATTCCTACAAATATTTCCCCTTCTTTTACTACCTATTTTAACTTTCGCCCAAGCACCTTCTAGCTGTGGCACGCCAACTATCAAATCAACATGGTTGAAACAATACCAACAAAGAAGTGCCACTTCCTTAAAAGGTCTAGACAAAGATTCTAGCTTGTTGTATATCCCAATGACGGTACATAATGTAGGCACGGATGAAGGAGAAAATCACACCGATATTTTAAAAGTCTTAGATGCATTCTGTACACTTAATGAAGATTTTGCGGCTGCCAATATCCAATTTTATCTGAAGGATGGCATTCAATATATTAATAATACTGCTTTTAACGAACATGATTCTGTTAAAACAGGTGGTCTTTTTATGAAAGAATATGACGTCCCTAATACGGTGAATACCTATATCGTGAAAGATGCCGCTGGGAATGGAGGCTATAATTTACCTTGGGCTAGTTCCGCTGTTAATAAAGCATTTATCAATCGAAAAGATCATGTCTGGGCACATGAACTAGGGCATCAATTTACTTTGCCACATCCATTTTTTGGATGGGAAGGTGGCGTCTCCTACGACGATAGTATTCCTTTTGATTATCAGGAGTCGGCGCCTGAATATGTTTTGGCTAATTATACCATTTTCAAAGATACGCTATGGGGAGATACGCTCATTATAGACACGGTATTAGTAGAAAAAGTAGATGGTAGCAATTGCCATATAGCAGCAGATGGCTTTTGTGATACCAGTCCCGATTACTTGAGTGTGCGATGGGATTGCACAAGAGAGGGTGTTAGCGAAACCCCTCAAACAGATCCCAACGGAGTTGTTTTTCGTTCGGACGCTTCTCTTATCATGTCTTATGCAGCTGATGATTGTGCTAGCCAATTTACGCCAGAACAGATCGCCGCCATGCGCAGCTATTTGCAAGAAGAACAATCTGATTTAATTGAGGAAGTTATTAATGAAGCACCTATCGTAGACCTCCCTCAATTAAATTATCCAATTGCCAGAGAAGCCGTCCCAGCCAATGCTATCGATTTATCTTGGGAACCTGTCCCTAATGCCACTCATTATGTCGTACAAGTAGGGATCACCTCTTCTTTTCCTGGGTCTCCCGGTAATTTTGAAACGACGGAAACATCCATACGATTACCAGAACTACCAGATAATCGAAGATACTATTGGCGCGTTCGTCCATACAATCTTGCTTATACTTGCACAGATGATTCTATCACGGAATCTTTTGAAGTAACAGGCGTCACCGCTATTGAGACGATTGATGGATTAGAGGATCTTCTCATTTATCCAACAGTTATGGCGAAAGGAAGTCCTATAAAAATGGAGTTGCAAACTAGTCAATTATTGACTGCACAAGTCCATGTGGTTGATCTGACTGGACGGGTACTATATACGAAGGATATAAAAAATAGCTTAGGTAAGCAAAGGCTCTCGATAGATACTAATACCTTATCCGCAGGGGTTTATTTTGTTGGAATAAATAATGGTGTTGGTCAAACTTTCGAACGAGTTGTTTTGTATTGATTCCCATAGAAGTTTTCAACCACGACGTGCTGGTAAGGATTTTCAATCCGATACCTCTTATCTGTCTCGCCTCTGGCGAATATTATATAAAGTAAAAATTCATTTATTCTTCTAAAAACACTGGCCAAAGGCTAATTCTTTGACAAATCCCTTGTTTAAAATCGATTGTCGAGGTTTGTAACCTCGATACCATATGATTATCATAGTGCATCGAGGTTACAAACCTCGACGATCCCACGTTTCCACGGTATTCGTCAAAGAACCATAATTGTCAACATCAAACACGACCTACAAAAATCCGTGGCATCCGCGTGACTACGAAGTAGTTCCGTGTTGAATAGCCTCTAGCTAAATCAAAAATACTGATTATAAAAATCAATAATCCGCTCATCCACCATGACATCATTCGGACGTAGCTTTTGCTTCAGCACAATACCGCCTAGCGTCCGACAACGACTTAGCGCCACATAAGTTTGTCCAAACTCAAAAGCCCCTTTACCCAAATCAATAATCATATTTTCAAAAGTCTTTCCTTGGCTCTTGTGAATGGTAATCGCCCAGGCAAGGCGAATAGGATATTGCGTAAATTTGCCAACCACCTCCGTTTCAATTTTACTATCATCCAATTCATTGACCTTATATCGCTGTAGCTCCCACTCCATTTTCTCTACCTTGATCGTTTCCGATTGACCGCGTTCCTCAACCAGTACTTTAATCTCCGTACCAGATAAGGAGACGATTTTTCCCAAAGTACCATTCACGAATTTTCCTTCAGAATCGTTTTTGACAAACATGACCTGCGCCCCTTCTCGAAGGGTCAATATTAAGTCCGTTGGATATAGTCTAGGATCAAACTGCCCTTCTGTTTTTCCGACATAGTTAAAAGGCTCTGTCTCTAAACTATCTAATTCCTTTTGGTTAATTCGATTGACCGTCGCATTCCTAGCAGATAAAGTGATATAACTAGTGTCTGCTTCAAAATCAGGTAGATGCCGTTCATTTAAGTCTTCCAAATCGTCGTAATCAATCGTATTCATGCGCACAGACTCTAACAGCCTAATAAAATGTCGATTGTCTTGCCGATAGATCTGTTGCAACTCCATCATCTCCATTTCGAATTCCTCAAAAACATGAGCCGAGAAAAAATAAGGACTATCAAAATCAGTTTGAAAGAGCATCCGCTCTTGTTCTGTAGCCACCACAGGCGGTAATTGAAACAAATCGCCAAAGAAGACCATCTGAACACCACCAAAAGGGGCATTGTTATTTCGATTCATTCGTAGGAAGACATCAATATTTTCTAATAAGTCTGCCCGAACCATGGAAATCTCATCAATAATAATCACTTCTACCTTTTCATAAAGTTTTCTATATCGGAGTCGCTTGATTTCCGTCCGATGTAAAGGTTTAGCTGGAAATTTAAAAAAAGAATGGATCGTTTGCCCCTGTACATTTAAAGCAGCCACGCCTGTGGGCGCTAAAACAACTGTTTTCTTTCTAGTAGATCGCCTAAACAACTGTAGCAGTGTAGATTTACCTGTCCCTGCCCTACCCGTGATAAACATGCTCTTTTGTTGTTTTTCAAGCACATCTATTACATATTTAAAATCACCACTTAATTGTAAAGGTTTTTTTTGTATCAAATCTGTTACTTTTATGTTTTACTCCGTCACAATATGCGAAGTTAGGTTTATTTTTTATGGAAAAATCTAGCTTTTGAACGCAAGCAAAACACAAAAATACTACAGTTCGGGCTTTAACAATAATAAAATTATTGTATTTGGGGAATGATGTGAAAATAGTCGATCTATTTTTATGTCATTCCAAAGTCCGTCATGTTGTTTATTAGATTCTTCTATTTGCTTTCCGAGTGCTCCTAAAAAAATGTTTTTTCTCCAATTGCTAAGTAACGAGTGAAAAATAAGTTCCCCATTTTGGATAGTCAAATATAAAGCTAGACAAGGCGGAAAACGTAGGCGATGCCTAGCATCGACGAGGCTTTCCAACGCAGTATAGATTTATATTTGGCAGCCATAAATGAGGAAGTTATTATTTAGTCGTTACTAAATGCTTTGGGCTGAGGTCAGGTATATTCTATGCCATGCTTGTATGATATATACACAGTTCCTCCAAGAACTAACCTTTTTACTTTCTAAAGCTTCTTTCACTCCCACGAATTTGTCGCTTTATCTTTTCCTTTGATGTTACGCTAAGTAATCATGTATTATTTAGACCGTAAGCATTTGAAGTAAAGACCTATTTATACCAATAACCAAATAAAGATTTAACTCGGACTGCAATTTTGTTGGCAAGCTTCCTTTCGGAAGCTTTGCCAATTTTGCAGTATCCGTTCAATAGACTTGGTAAGTTTTTAAAACTTCCCAAGTCTTTTTTTCTTCCTTCCCAAGTCTCCCTTCTTAAAAGTGAAATTTTCCTTAAAGTACGCTAATAATAGATATGCCTTAAAGATCGTTTGTATCTTAGACGATCAATGCTATTCACTTTAATGGATGTCGTCAATTTCATATTTAATTCAACATAATGGTATATCGCTTATTCTTTTCTGTTTGTTTACTACACCTAATGGCTTCCCTAGCTTTAAATGGTCAAGTTACCGATTGGAAAATCTTTGATACCTATGAGGGCCAATTCCGAATAGAAGTACCAGGTGGAGAGATGGATCGAAAAGAAAAAGTGATTCATACAGAAATTGGAGAAATCACCTATGTGACCTATGTCCATCAGACACCCCTTAAAGAGTCTGAAAATGCCTTGTATGTGGTAAGTTATTGTGATTATCCTATCCATTCTATGCATTCTGATTCTACCGCATTATTGGAAGACTTTTTTAGCAATACGATTGAAAAGGCAAGCGATAGTGTTTATGGCGAAGTCCGATATGAAGACGATATCAATTACCTAGCTTATCCTGGAAAACTCTTTCGGATAGATTATCGACAAGGTACAGCTACCTTAAAGTCTAAGATCTTTATCGTCAATAATCGTTTTTACAATATTCAAATTGCCACGACAAAAGGCAAAAGTATGAATGCAGCCGCAGATCATTTTTTAGATTCTTTTTATTTACTCTCGGAAGATTTATCTATATTTAGAAAAGAATCGAAGAATTGACAATTGATACATTATGAAGAAAAAGCATGTTGCCGCAATCTTAGCATTATTATTAGGAATATTTGGCGTACATAGATTTTATTTAGGTCAGCGTAAAAAAGCCATTCTATATTTCGGATCTTTCATTATGGGCTTATTATTGCTTGCTTTGGATATAGATGCAGATATCGGCCCTCTATTTTTTGTGATACCAGCCATATTAGGTTTGATAGATTCTGTATTGTTCTTTGTAATGCCAAAGGAAGAGTTTGATTACAAGTATAATGATAATAGTTTTGCTTGGGGAAACAATGCCATCAATGCTTATGAAGATCCCATCTTAACCCCAATTTCTAGTAAGCAAAAAGGAATTCAGAAATATCAATTGCATGATTATCGTGCCGCCATCCAAGATTTCCATCAGTCATTAGATCAAGCATACAATGATCCAAGCGTTCATTTCCATCTAGCCAGCTGCTATTCTATATTAGAGGAAAAAGATAATGCCTTTTTCCATTTAGACAAAGCCGTAGATTTTGGTCTAGATATCCATCAAATTTCCACGAACCAATCCTTAACGTATATCCGAAATCATCCAGACTTTGATCGATTTGCGGAAAACGGCTACCAAATGACCAGCGAAACGCTAGTGCCATCTACGTTTCCACTTACAACAACGGCCAATACGAATAGTGATATTTTAGAGAAAATTACGGAACTAGGCGAGCTAAAAAATAAAGGCTTCTTAACGGAGGAGGAGTTTAATATGCAGAAACAGCGTTTATTGTTGCCGAGGGAATGAGAGGAATGTAGAGGCTCTAATATGAGATTGAAAACTAGATGTTGACAATAATGAACACAGAGTCACAGAGCACACAGAGGATTTCTCCGTGTGCTCCGTGTCTCTGTGTTCAATCTTCCAAAGTGGCGAAAGCCACTTCCCACTCCACACCTCGCACTACTTGTCTTTTATCATTAAGAAAGCTTTCAAGAAATCATCTAATTCTCCATCCAGCACCTTATCTGGATTATGCACTTTATAGCCTGATCGCAAATCTTTTACCCAACGATCATCTAATACATAACTTCTAATTTGGGAACCCCATTCATTTTTCATCTTGCCAGCTTCCACCTTTTGTCGTTCTGCTGCTTGCTTTTCGACCTCCAATGCATACAGCTTCGACTTCAGCATTTTGATGGCTATTTCCTTATTCAAATGCTGTGATCTTTCTTTTTGGCATTCTATGACGAGCCCAGAAGGTAAGTGCCTTACCCGAACGGCAGACTCTGTTTTATTGACATGCTGGCCTCCTGCCCCACTTGCTCTAAACGTATCCCAGTCTAAATCTGCTGGATTAACATCAATCTCTATAGAATCATCCACCAAAGGATGAACAAAGACGGAAGAAAAAGAAGTCATTCTTTTACCTTGGGAATTAAAGGGACTTACCCGCACTAAACGATGTACCCCATTTTCGCCTTTTAACATTCCATAAGCAAAGTCGCCTTTGATTTCTAATTCCGCAGATTTCAATCCAGCAACAGAGCCATCTACGCGATTCAATTCACTGACTTTATAGCCACTCTTCTCCGCCCACATTAAATACATACGATAGAGCATGGACGACCAATCATCTGACTCAGTCCCTCCTGCACCGGAGTTGATTTCCAGTATACAACCTAACTCATCCTCTGGCCGATTGAGCGTAGATCTAAACTCTAGATCTTCCAGCGCTGCCACTGCTTTTTCATAGGCTGCATCTACTTCCTCTTGGGTGGATTCTCCGTCTCTTCGGAATTCCTCCAAGATTTCTGCTTCCCCAATGGCATTTTCACAGACTTCATATTGTCCGACCCAATTTTTGTGCATCTTCAATTCCTTCAGCACCATCTCTGCCTTCTTAGGGTCATTCCAAAAGTTCGGGTCTAAACTTAACTGTTCTTTTTCTTCAATTTCTAATAGTCGCTTACCGACGTCAAAGATATTGTTTTAGCAAACCTAGTTTGGTCTGCAGGTTCTTCAATTGATCGCTTGTCATTAGTTTTTTTTTAGATGTCAGATCACTTTGTTGTCAGATGTCAGATCGCTTCGCTGTCAGATGTATAATGCGTCCCATCATGGTCAACATCATACATCTGACAGCGAAGCGATCTGACAGTTCCATTAGCGTAAGCTAATAGGAACGATCTGACTTCTGACTTCTTTTAATTTACTTTATCAATTTCAACATAAAACACCAATTCCGCTTTAGACGGAATATTTGGCGGACTACCAGCCTCACCATAGCCGAGCTCATACGGGATGAATAACACCGCTTTTGTTCCTTCTTTGAATAAAGGAATACCTTCATCCCAACCTCTAATCACTTGACCTCTACCGACTGGTACAGGATAAGGAGCACCTCGCTTGAAAGAATTATCAAACATATTCCCATCTGTTGTCATGCCATAGTAATGGACATCTACTAGCTTCCCTGCCTCTGCTTGAGCGCCTGTTCCTTCCTCTATTACTGTATACTTCAAGCCAGAAGGCGTAGATTTTAATTTATCGCCTAGTTTATTGCCTTTATAGCTAGCTAAAGTAGCAGCCGTTAAACTAGCAATTTCTGGTTCTCTTGCTTTATTAGCTTCCATTTTAACCGCTTGAGCAGCTCGCTCCTTGTCAATATCTTCCTTTGATTTGATTTCCGTTAATACTAAATCGTAGTAAACAAAAGGGGAATTTTCAAAACCAGGTGGTTTTGTAGGAAAAGAATCTGTAGACTGCAAAACAGTCATACTATCGCCAATAGACATTAACATAATAGCTTCCACGATTGGAGAAGCAGAACCTCCATTAGGATTTAATGGCGGTACGATCATTTTAGCTGGTTTCCCTTGATCTCTACTTGATTGTACGACTTCTTTCTCATTTCTGACATCTACAATAAAGGTAGCTTCTTCTCCTTCTTGAGGCGTAGCTCCTGCATTTTTAGTGTGGTGGATATAGGTATGTCCAGAAGCGGTAGTTGTTGCTTTAGGCTCTGATTGACAGGCATTTAGTAAAGTCATGGCAATACATAGTGCCAGTAAACTCCAGTAAGTTCTTATATTCTTCATTAAGTGATAAATAAATGATGTGGAAACTAATTTTTGAGTGCAAATGTAGGATTAATATCTCTTTTTAGTAGGTAGGAAAGCGATTTGTTTTGTATAAAAATGAGTTGTTGGTGGGCACTTTGCTAAAGAA
>CALJIY010000470.1 GCA_937973945.1 uncultured Saprospiraceae bacterium
ATTAATCATAGAAAGAAATTTAGAGCTATTAGAAGCATTAGAACGACTGGCATTAGTGAAAGTGGAAAGCGGGAGTGCGATTGCGGCCGATGTACTAAGAGTCCAATTACAAATAGAAGCATTAAAGCAAGAATTAGAAATATGGAATACTAAAGTAGTCGCTCCGACCACAACCATTAATCAAATATTAAATCGCCCATTGGATCAGACTATTATCATAACAGATCGTTTAGATTTTGCCATATTAGCGATCAATAGAGATAGTTTGATACAGACCATCGTTGACAATCATCCAATGCTACATCTGTTTGATTTACAACAAGAAGTTTCTAAAGAGGCCATCGCATTAAATACAGCTGGGCAAAAACCAAGTTTTGGTGTCGGACTAGATTACATCACCGTGGATAAAAGATCCGACGCGATGCCTGTTAGAAATGGACGTGATATATTGCAGGTAAAAGGTGTCCTTAGAATCCCATTATACAAAGGAAAATATGAAGCCAAAGAAAAGGAAGAGCAATTTAAAATAGAAGCTATCGAACATAAGAAAGAAGATCTATTGTCTCATTTTAAAGCAAATATAGATGTCGCTTTTGCAAAGTATAAAGCGGCTGAATTACAGATAGCTTTGTATCAAAAACAAATTGCCTTAACGCAAGCGACTATCCGTATCTTAGAAACCAACTACAGTACCAATGGTAAAAGCTTTGATGAATTACTCCGCCTACAAATGGACTTGATTGACTATGATTTAAAAACACTTCGAGCTATTGTACAGAGTCATTTAGCTAAGAGTGATATGGAGCGGTATATTAATCGTTTGTGATTTAAATTATGTTATTATTCAACATAAAGTACTACTCTGTAAACAAAATATTTTAAAATTCGACGTTGACTCTTCTTTTTCCATTGCTGAAAAAGAAGGTTCTTTTCCTTTCCAAAGCCTTTATGCCTCTGGGCATAAGCTTACTCAGAATGCAAAAAGAACAATATTTATCCTAAGAAGATTCTTTTGAAAAATCAGATAAAAATTAAAATGAAATCTAACATAAAAATAATTGCCACTACCCTATTAGCCATCCTAGCAGGAATCGGTATTGGCTACTTATTATTCGGAAAAAACAAGCCCGTAGAACATCACCATACTACGGAAGTAGCAGCGACCGCTACTACAGAGGAGGCAACGACCTATACCTGCTCTATGCATCCACAAATTAGACAACAGGAATTTGGGATCTGTCCAATTTGTGAAATGGATTTGACCCCTGTAGGAGCCAATACCTCCGATGATCCGACGGTGCTACAAATGACAGAAGATGCCGTGAAGCTGGCCAATATAGAAACCACAATTGTTGGTGGAGGGCGTGCAAGTAGGCGTGCTACAAGAGCAGGAAAAACCATCCAACTATCAGGAAAAGTTCAAGCAGATGAACGCTTGGCCTCTAGCCAAGTGGCTCATATTCCTGGTCGGATAGAAAAGTTATACGTTACCTTCACAGGAGAGCAAGTACGTAAGGGACAAAAGATTGCCGATATATATTCCCCAGATTTAATTAATGCACAACGAGAATTATTGGAGGCGATGAAACTAAAAGAGCTAAGTCCAGGATTAGCCAATGCAGCTCGGAATAAATTGCGTTTTTGGAAAATAGGGCAAACGGCCATTGATGCCATTGAGCAGAAAGGAACGATCCAGGAAACCTTTCCCATTTATGCAGATGCATCAGGTATTGTCACCAATAGACGAGTAGCCGTTGGGGATTATTTAACGGAAGGCGCTCCATTATTTGACTTAATGAACTTAGGAAAAGTGTGGGTGATATTCGATGCTTATGAAGGAGATTTGCCTAATATTAAAGTGGGAGATCCTATAGAATTCACTACCTCATCTATTCCAAATAAGATCTTCAAAACTCGGATTACTTTTATTGATCCTTTATTGAATCCTACAACAAGAGTCGCTGCGGTACGGACAGAAATTACAAATAGTAAGGGTTTATTAAAACCTGAAATGTTTGTAGAAGGAGTAGCTAAGCCAAGCGCCAAGCAAAAAAGTAAGACCAGCAAAACAGCCTTGAGTGTACCAAAATCTGCTGTGCTATGGACGGGCAAAAGGTCGGTAGTGTATGTAAAACTAGCAGATACAGAGATTCCGTCTTTTCAATTTAGAGAAGTGGAATTAGGGACTAGTTTGGGAGATAGCTATCAAATAAATAGCGGAATAGAAGCTGGTGATGAAGTAGTCACCTACGGTAGTTTCTCCATAGATGCTGCGGCTCAATTGAACAATCAATCCAGCATGATGAATCAACAAATAAGCATTAAAAAAGAGAAAAGTGATGCGATTCCGAACTTTCGAGCCGATACCCCTAGCCTATTCAAAAAACAATTAAATGATCTGGCAAATGCCTATATCTTATTAAAGGATGCCTTCGTTGAAACAGATCCTACTACTGCTGCAACTGCTGCTAAAGAAGTAGTAACAAAAGTAGCAGCTATTGATATGGACTTGTTAGAAGAGGAAACAGCACATGAATATTGGATGGAACAACTCCCTGGTCTTCAAACCCATAGCGATAAAATAGTCACCTTAGCCAATGTTGAAGCACAACGCAAACAGTTCGGTTTTTTATCAGATGCATTGATACAAGTAGTTGAAGCATTTGGGACAGAAGGCAATGCGCTATATGTTCAACATTGTCCAATGGCATTTGATAATGAAGGGGCTGATTGGCTGGCAACGGAAGAAGAAATTCAGAATCCTTATTTTGGAGATAAGATGATGCGTTGTGGTTTGGTTAAGAAGACGATGAATGGGGGGGAATAAGTTTCAACCTCAATCTCACATTCAATCTCAATCTCAAATTCAAAGCATGATGTTGACTCCAGACTACTTGGTAAATTTGCTTTGGGTCTTGAATTTGGAGCTGAAACTAAATGTATCAACTTCTTTTTCTCTTTGTGACTAATATCACATGCTACTATTTAAAAAGATAATAACTTGCATTATTATTGAACCAGTGGAAGTAGGATTTGTTGATTAGTAAATTCATTTTTGACTAACAGAATATGGAAAAATACCTCAATATATTTGTCAACGGCTATAAAGGCTATGCCAACTATCTATGGAACGATATCCTTCACCCAACCTGGAATTCTTATTTCTATTGGTTGTTATTGGTCTCTGCATTCTTTTTCTTTATAGAACTCATTGTCCCTTGGAGAAAAAAGCAAGCACTCCTTCGTAAGGATTTCTGGTTGGATTTCTTTTACATGTTTTTCAATTTCTTCCTTTTTTCTTTAATCATTTATAATGCGGCATCTGATGTTGTTGTCAATTTGTTCAATGATGGAATAAAGGGTCTTTTCGGTGGTTTCGATATGCAAGCCTCTAATCCAATGCAACACCTTCCTTATTGGAGTATCTTATTGATTGGATTTGTCGTGCGAGATTTTGTGCAATGGTGGATACATCGTTTACTACATAGAAGTGATCGTTTATGGGAATTCCATAAAGTACATCATTCTGTGGAAGAAATGGGTTTTGCAGCACATTTACGGTATCATTGGATGGAAAATGTAGTATATCGAACCTTGGAATATATTCCCTTAGCCTTGTTAGGTATTGGTTTACATGATTTCTTTGTGATCCATATCTTCACTTTAGCATGGGGACACTTTAATCATTCTAATATCAGTATAAGTGGTAAAGTGACTGGTGGCATAGTAGGCGGTTTTATTGGACTGGTCTTAGCGAATAATTTATTAGGCATTCATATAGCGGAAGGATTTTCTGTTCTTGGAAAAGGAGGCATATTTTTAACGGCTGTTGCGATAGGTACATTTGTCTTAGGTCCATTTATGAAAATATTATTTAATAGTCCAGAAATGCATATTTGGCACCATTCCTACAAATTACCCAAAGAGAAAAGATATGGCGTCAACTTTGGATTGACCTTAGCAGTCTGGGATTATATTTTCGGAACCGCACATATTCCGCATGATGGAAAAGACATCCGATTGGGTTTTCCTGGTGTAGAAAGCTTTCCAGCTTCTTTTGTGGAGCAGAATACTTATGGATTTAAAGAAGGAAAAGAAGTGTAGTTTTTCACAATTAGTGATTTATTTTCTGCTAAAAAGCCTCGTCAAAGCCCTGCTATGATGGGGCTTTTTAGGTTAAAAAAGAGAGCGTAATTTTTTCTGCTAAAAATGATGAGTACAAGCCCCAATATGGCGGCTTAGGTATATATAGAAGTTGTTTAAAAATGAATTGATGCATTAATTTGCAAGTCATTGGTCCTTATTCAAAAAGCATGGCAAGAAAATGGAAAAATCTATAATAATTATGAAGCAAAAAATGGTAGAATATTTGGACTCAAAAGAGCGAATCTCTGTTTTGAATTGGCAGAAGAAGTGGTTCAGTATAAAGAATAGTATTTGCTTTCTATGCTTTATTTTATTGGTAATCAGCTGTGCACCCAAGGAAAAAAACGAAAGTAGAGTCAATGCCCTACCCTATTATGAGGAT
>CALJIY010000471.1 GCA_937973945.1 uncultured Saprospiraceae bacterium
GTACCATTTCCATTTAGATTTACGTTCGTAAATATCCATTTTAAGAATAAATTTATCAGAGAAGAAAGCTGTATAAAATCTTGCAGATTTAGCGTAGAGAAGCGAACAGAAATGTATTCCGTTTTTATCTATTACTAAACTACAACGCAAAAAAATAACAAATCGGGTATACTTAGCCTATAAAATTCTAAAAGGGGCTATTTTTACACTTTGACTTATCTCACTAAAGCATCAACATACCTATTTTAGATGAAAATCAAATATACCTATATTCTAGTTTTTATGGCGTTTTTGCTCGTACAGTGCATGCCGCCTACACCTGATCCTATATTAACGGAGATCAAACAAAATTTAGAAGATCCCTTATTATTGAAAATTACTTCTTTTCAAGATAATCAATTAACAGATAGTCTACTACCTTTTTTTAGTCATAAAGATCCTACTTATCGATATGCTGCGGTTAAGGCATTTGGGTCGATACAAGATAAAACTGTTTTAGATAGCTTGGCTGGTTTATTAAAGGATCCACTTGAAAAAGTTAGAATGGCAGCCGCGCATGCCATTGGTCAACAAAGGGATTTGCGTGGAGAGCAATTCTTGATTGGAGCATTTGAGCAATTAGATAGTTTGGGAAAATACAAAAATGCGAATGGGGCTATTTTAGAAGCGGTAGGCCAATGTGCCTCCAGAGATTTTCTAACGGCCTTAAGCTCTATTTCTACTTATAGTCCTACGGACACCGCGCTATTAACAGGACAAGCTATAGGCATCTATCGTTATGCATTGCGGAACATCATTATACCAGAAGGCACATCTAAGCAATTGACTTTTGTTAATAATTCCACTTACCCGTCAAGTGTTCGTTTGATAGCGGCCAATTATTTAGCAAGGGCAAAGGGAATTGAAATTAGTGATAATGTAGAGGCTTTAGCACAAACTTTTGAAACAGATAAAGACCCTAGCATCCGTATGGCTTTAGCCTTAGCGCTTGGAAAAATCAACCAACCTAGAGCCAGTCAAACTTTGCTTTCCACACTAAATAACGAAAAAGATTATCGAGTTAAATGTAATATTATTAGAGCCTTAAAAAACTTTGAATATGATGCAGTCAAGTCAGATATATTGTTGGCATTAGAAGATGAAAATCTTCATGTCGCACAAACCGCTGCCGCCTTTTTTGTTACGAATGGTGTTTCTCAAGAAGCAAACAATTATAGAAAAAAAGCAAAAGAACTTGAAAATACTTCTGTCCGGGGACTTTTATATGAAGCAGCAAATCGTCACTTACCTAGCTATATGACGAATACTAGAAATGCCATCAATTATGAATTGAGAAGTAAATATGAAGCAAGTACGGACCCTTTTGAAAGAATTCAATTATTGAAAGCATTAGCCGAATATGGATGGAACTACAAATATATCCAAAGACAGTTACCTCTCGTTCAGACAGCGATGGAGAAAACGGGGATTATAGAAGCATTATCTAAGATCACCAATGATGTAGATTTTTATAAAGTTTTTGGCGGTAGTTTTACGAATGTATCTAAAGAGATTGGTACGCAATATATTCAAGCCATTAAAAGTGGAGATATAGGGATGACCGCTATCGCTGCTGGGGCCCTGAAAAATGAAAATATTGATTTTAAAACCCTCTTATTAGATAGCTTGTCGATCATGGAAACAGCTTTAGAAAAGTTGCCATTGCCTGCATCGATTGAAACCTATAATGCGCTCGAAAAAACGATTGCTTATTTTAAAGGACAAAAAGAAGGGCCTCCATCAAAGGTTGCTGCGAACCATCCAATAGACACCACTTTGTTGGCCACGCTTAGCAAAGCACCCAATGCCACCATTAAAACAAATAAGGGCAATATTACTTTACAACTGAATCCACTAGAAGCCCCAGGTTCTGTATTGAATTTTATCCAATTAGCAACAAAGGATTTCTATGATAATATAAAATTTCATCGAGTTGTTCCAAACTTTGTCATTCAAGGTGGCTGTCCGAGAGGAGATGGCTTTGGTGGCTTAGACTACACCATTCGTTCAGAATTACCTATTAGTCATTATGACCAAGAAGGTTATATAGGAATGGCTTCTGCTGGAAGACATACAGAGGGAACGCAATTTTTTATCACGCATTCCCCCACGCCACATTTAGATGGCAACTATACGCTATTTGGAAAAGTAACAGACGGAATGGACGTGGTGCATAATATTATGGTTGGAGATTCTATTCAAGATGTGACGGTTAAGTATTAAATTTCAACTTCCAATCTCAACTTCAACCTCAATACTGCCTGATGCGGACAGGCTTAGGTCAACATCTAGTTTTGAGGTTGAAGTTGAAATTGAAGTTAATACTGTTAATACCTACTTTAAAAATAACTTATTTGATTAAATAATTCAAAAATATTCATATATTGCGGATTGTTGTAGTTTTTTTGTAAAAACAACTACGGTATTTAACTTGAACAAACCCGCATGTATTTAAAGATTATTTTTGGTTTAGAATTAGAGGAAAAAGTATTTCCATATGGAGATACAACAGAAGGTGGCGTACATTATCATGGCCCCAATGGGCTATTGTTACTTTTAGAATCTCACTTTGGTTTAATTGGGTTTTCAGAAAACATTAATTATTTAAGAGTTGCCCAATATAGACAGGCATTACAAGAGTATTTGAAAGGAGATAAAACTGCTTTTTATAAAAATGCCTATGAAGCAGATCAATTAGCTACTGCAGAAGAATTACTAGCTAGAAGAGATGAATTATTATTAGCTGGTTGGAACTTTGAAATAGTGGAAGATATGCCGGATCGATTGGCAGTGCTAGCAAATATTGAGGCATTGCTGAGCGAAGATGGAGATATTAGTCTGCCAAATGGTTTTGCAGACCGTTTTGTAAAAGTAGTATCTGTTTGCGAAGAAAAGGCTAGTGCCATTGCCGAAATTTGCTTGAACGAACCACTCGATATATTACCCTATCATTTACAACGACTTTTTAAAGCCTTAGCCTCAAATGGCACCACGATTAGCCACCTACCCACTCCTGTCATAGAAGGAACCTCTGACCTTCAAATTTTTCAAAGCGCCATATCTGGGAAGCAAGTAAAAACCGCATTAAAAAAAGATGGTTCTTTACTCATTCTCAAAGCAAAGCGAGACACAGATGCTGCTGCCTTCCTTGCAAAATTATTAGATCTTAACCCAGGTTACAGACCTGCTTGTTTAATACCCGAAAAGACAAGGGTATTAGATAATGCTTTGATACAAGAACAACTGCCCAGCCTTGGTATTTTGTCCGCTTCTTTAGCACGGCCTACCTTGCAAATTTTAAAATTGGCAAGTGTATTTTTATGGAGACCTATAGATCCATACAAAGTACTCGAATTTGTTACTCTTCCTGTAAAGCCTTTAGAAAATGATTTGGCGATCATCATTGCTCGGTTAATTGCTAGTCGCCCAGGCTTGAATAGTGATAGTTGGTATGCAGCAATTAATCAATATTTTGAAGAATTAGAAGAACGAAAAAAAACAGAACCAAACATAGATGTAGAAGCCATCAAAAAACAATATCAATTCTGGTTTGAGCGAAAGCGGTATAGTATGACCAAATCTGTACCCAAGGAAGAGGTCATAGAAATATTTGATTATGTCTCTAAGTGGGCAGCTCAAACTTTTGAGGCAGAAGGAAGCACGAACCAATCTTTATTGGTATTAAGCGAGCAGTCGAAAAGGATTAAGGAATTGATGGAGGCGCTACCAGATTCTTATAATTTCATAAGTAATTTAGAATTAGAGCGAATTGTTCGGACTATTTATTCGCCTTCGCCCGTACAATTCAAAGAGGTGGAAATGAATCATCTACCCTTCTTATACCATCCTAGTGCGTTTATTCAAAGTGTTCCAGATTTATTATGGTGGAATTTTTCTCAATCAGAACGAGCTTCTTTTTTTTCAAAATGGTACCAAATAGAAATTAAATTCTTAAAAAATATCCAGATTGATTTAGAAAATCCACAAAGAAAGAATGCTCGATTGATCTGGCAAAGAAAGCGTCCTATTCTTCAAGCAGTTGATCGCTTAGTACTAGTGATACCTGAACGAGTAGAAGGTTCTGTCGTATTATCTCATCCATTACAGGGAGATATGGAGGCCACCTTTGGAGAGTTAGCAGATATTACTTATGATGTAGACACGGGGGCAAACGCATCTATATTGGAAGGATACTTTCAAATGCCAAAGCAGATCGAGTTAGATCATCGACCACTGACAGAAGCCCAAGCGGTATTAGAAATAGAAGAAACGGCTTTTTTAGATGATCGAGAACATGAGACGTTTACTAGTATCAATTCCTTATTGTATTATCCTTATCAATGGGTATTCCGACATAAACTGCGCTTACACAAGTCTTCTATTCTGAGTGTCGTTAGAGATAATACCTTGATGGGTAATTTATCACATCGCTTAATAGAAATGTTATTAAAAGATAACGATGTTGCCACCATGCAAAAAGCAGACATCAATGCATGGATTGATACGGAGAAGGACAAATTATTTGCAAGAGAAGGAGCTACTTTATTAATGTATGGCCGTGAACCAGAGCGGGTAGCTTTTCTAAACAAAGTAAAATATGCCGCTTGGAGTTTGGTCAGTACGATACAAAATAATTGTTGGAAAGTAAAAGAGACAGAGATGGATTTAAATGGAAAATTTGTTGACATACCTATAAAAGCAAAAGCGGATTTAGTATTAGAACGAGAAGGAGAATCTGCGGTATTAGATTTAAAATGGTCTGGCGGCAATTATCGAAAGCGGATGATTAAAAATGAAGAAGACTTACAGTTAGTCTTATATTCAAAATTAATTACTGACCAAACGGAATGGTCGCACACCGGCTACTTTATTTTAGACAAAGGAGAATTAATTGCTAGAAACAATCAAGCTTTTTCGGACTGTACAGCCCTTAACGTAGATGCCGATCATATTGCTATAAACGAACGGATTCTTTCTAAAATGGAAGCTACTTTTAAATGGCGATTAGAACAATTGAAAAAAGGACAAATCGAAATTAGAACAAAGCAAACCCAATTGGATTTGGAAGAGCTATATGCTGGAACCTTGATGGATTTATTGGAAATGAAAGATGGCAACGCCCCTTTTGATGATTATAAAGTATTGATTGGTGGGGATAGATAGGCTTTTTGATGGTATTAGATTCTTAAACAACTTCGTTACTTAAGTACGAAATTCTAATACCCATATTCTTTTAAAATGGCTTGTCCTTTTTTTGACAATATAAAATCATAGAATAGCTGTGCCTCTTTCTGCTTATCTGGAGTATTTTTTAACAAAACAATCCCTTGTTCGATCGGGGTATACAAGGTAGAATCTATTAAAGCCCATTTTCCCTGCTCTTTTATATTAGCAGAAACAACTACCGATTTTGCAGTAAATCCAATCTCTGCCACCTGTGAAGTAATGAATTGATTGGTTTGTGCAATGCTCTCTCCAAAAACTAATTTCTCTTTTACCGTGGATGAAATAGTTAAGCCTTCAAGCACTTCCATAGCCGCTTTTCCATAAGGAGCCGTTTTAGGATTAGCTAATGCAATATGTTGAATAGAGGAGGAAGATAATACCTCTAAGTTTAGATTAGCAGATATAGATGTGCTCCATAATACTAAAGTTCCGTAAGCATATACTTTAGGAACACTTAAGGTTAACCCTTCTTGGTATAAGACTTCGGGATACTTCATATCTGCTGATAAGAGTACATCGTAAGGTGCGCCGTTTTTTATTTGAGCGGTTAATTTTCCAGAGGAACTAATAATCGCCTCACAGGCAATACCTGTTGTTTCTGTAAAGGCTTTTAGGAGTGGGGAAATAGCAAATTGCATATTTGCTGCTGTGGCGATTAAAAGTGGTTGGGGACTATCGTCGGTGCAACTACCTACAAAAAAGCTTAGTATAATACTTATTAGAATCAGGTGTTTTCTCACTAGTTTTTTCTTCAACAAAACGCTTATAAATGAATTTATTTTCAACTAACCACGGAGTGGTAGACCGTGAATAACCTAGGATGAATTCCGAGAATTTTCACTACTCAATAAAACCCAAAGCAATCTTCTTTTCTTTCGGAAAGGGTAAAGCTTTCCTCCCCACTTGATCGAATAAAACAATCACTACTTTCATTGTACTCACTAATTCTTTTGATTTAGTGTTATACATTTCATGTAAAATAGTAAAGGCTTTGTTCCCAATATCTACCAAGGTAGATTCTATATATATTAGATCATCTTCCAACACTTCTCGCAGATATTTTATTTGTTGTTCCACGACCACTATACCCACATCATTTTTTCCCACTATATCTATCAAACCTAACTCAACATTTGTATTCCTACCAGCATGTTCAAATTTATTGACGTAATACATGACGTTCATATGTCTATTGGAATCACATTCCCAAGTCATTACGGCGCCTTTATAGGTCAGTGCTTTTTTCATAGATTTTTAATTATAAGTACTTATACGGACAAAATCAAGCGTAATATTTTAACACACAGGCACATAGATCACATAAGCTATGTGATCTATGTGCCTATATGTTTAGATAAAATTTTATCGTGTCCTTTCTTTCCCATACGCTGCTTTTTGCAACTCCCGCCAAGTTAATAATTGAACATTATTTTCCTTCAGTAATTGACGACACTTATCACTGGTAAAGAAATCAAAATCTGCTTGTCGCCATGCAGCTCCCCACATAGGATGATTAACGGATAAGGCTTGCATTTCTGCATCATCGAATGCAAGGTGTATTAATAATACTTGAACTCCTGTTGTAAGATTGGTCAGGACATCTTCATAATAGGCGGCCATACCCGTTTCAAAATCTTTAGGCTCCGCAGTATAGGTTTTTTCAACAATAAGATCTCCGGGTTGCATCTTATCTCTAAATTGTTGGGAAGACGCTTTTAGAAAAAAGCGATCGACCATTACTGGGATTTTATATTCTCTACCCAACTTTAAATATACTTCAAATACCTCTGGTGAGTTAAATACCAAACAGCCCATATGCGTATCAAAATGAGTTGGATTGATTCCCATAGCAAATGCCTTTTCTATCTGTGCACGTAACTCTACTTCTACCTCCGCTGGTTTTGCTTGTTGTCCAAAAGTTTGACAATTATCATAGAAAAAACCTTGACTATTGACTAGACTAGGCACTTGATCTTTAGACGCTACTGGTCCCCACTTCATCCATTCCCATTCACTAGTCAGTGTTAGATGTAAACCTAAGTCTGCATCTGGTCGTTCCTTCGCAAAAGCTGCAATTTCTCCTACCCATGGACAAGGCATCATAATACTGCCAGAATTGACCATGCCTAATTTCATAGCCAAAATAGTCGCCTTATTTTCAGAATGCGTAACCCCTATATCATCTGCATGAATGATTAGTAGTTTTGCATCCGGAGAATAGCCCAGTTTTTCTGCAATTGTTTGCTGAGCGGAAAGAGGCGATAAGGATGCTAATAAGAATAATAGGGGATAGTATATTTGCTTATTCATTTTAACCTTTTTTATGAACGTTAGAAGTAAGAGTAAATTTAAGAAAAATCATAAACAACTTCCTTGTTTACAGCTATTACTTAGTAACAAGTAGCTCTAGAAATAGTATACTTGTTAATGAAAGATTTTTCCAATCCATTGTACCTACAAGCAACCCCAACCTTGGATTATCATCATCCAGCAGTACAAGATTTTATAGCTAAAAATACGGATCCTACTGATACGAAGCAGCAGCAAGCTATTCAGTTGCATGATGCCATACGAGATGGTATTCGATATGACCCTTTCACGTTTAGTTTGAACCCAGCAGCTTACAAAGCTTCCACAACCGTCCTCTCTGATAAAAACTGGTGTATTCCTAAAAGTGTGCTCTATGCCGCTTGTTGTCGAGGGATAGGCATTCCTACTAAGTTAGGCTTTGCAGATGTTAAAAATCATTTATCTACCAATGTCCTCCGCCTATTATTGGAATCAGATGTTTTCTATTGGCATGGATATGTTTCGCTCTATTTAAATAGCAATTGGGTGAAAGCAACACCCGTTTTTGACACTGCACTTTGTGAAAAATATAGCCTCTGTCCATTAGATTTTGATGGCCTAGCCGATTCCTTATACCATCCATTTGATAAGGAAGGTAGTCAACACATGGAATATATTAATGATCGAGGTACTTATGCCGATTTACCATTACAAGAAATGATTGAGGGAATGTTTGAATTATATCCTTCTTTTATGACGCGTATAGATGTCGAAGATATCCCTAGTTTTGAAGAGCAGGTGTTGGCAGAGAATGGGAATTGATTTCTATATCGTTTGCTATTAATTGAACAAAGTTGTACAAATTCTTTGGATGTGCTTTTCTTTTGTACTTTTGCAAAGAAAAAAAAAGGCTCAGGAAAATTTCCTCGCATAGCAAACAAAATGGATATAACAACAATCAAAATAAGCGATACCGTTCTATATAAAAACAATCAAGTGATTGCTTTTAATAAACCACCTAGTTTATCAGTACAGCCAGACAAAACAGAGGAGAAATCCTTACTAGATTTAGG
>CALJIY010000472.1 GCA_937973945.1 uncultured Saprospiraceae bacterium
CATGCTTTACGCGGGGTTGATTTGAGTATAGCCGCTGGTGAGTTTACAGCCATCGTTGGGCCATCTGGTTCTGGCAAAACGACTTTATTGAATATTATAGGTGGATTGGATCGACCTAGTTCTGGTAGTATTACTGTTGGGCAGACTGACATCTCTACCCTATCGGATAATCAATTGATAGATTTTCGGAAAGACAATATTGGTTTCGTTTTTCAAGCGTATAATCTAATCCCTGTTTTAACCGCTAAAGAAAATGTGGAATTCGTGATGCTGCTACAGAAGCGTTCCGAGAAAGAAAGAAATCAGCGCGTAACGGAACTCATGAAATCCGTTGGCTTACTAGATAAAATGGATAAACGACCCAGTGAGTTATCTGGTGGACAGCAACAACGGGTGGCGGTCGCTCGTGCCTTAGCGCCTAAACCTACTTTTATTTTAGCCGATGAACCTACTGCTAATCTAGATAGTAAATCAACTGCCAATTTATTGGATATGATGCTAGAGCTGAATGAGAAAGAAAATGTCACTTTTGTTTTTTCCACGCATGATCAGCGGGTGATTGATCGGGCACGTCGGGTAGTGACTTTGGATGATGGGGTGATTATTTCTGATAATGATTGATTAGGATTGTAGGATTGTAGGATTGTAGGATTTTTAGGATTTTGGGTTTGCCTCTATTTCTTTTATGGGAGCAAGGCTTTTCCTTTTAGTCTACGCGAATCACTTTTATTTGGCTCTTTAAATACAGTGATACTTCTGTCGATAAACCTTTGAGCTTGGTCTTGAAACTTGCACTTGAACTTTCATTATGATACGCACATTAGTCATCTACCTATTGTTATTATCCAGTATTACTGCAATTGCACAAGATTCAGAAAAGGAAAAAAGTTGGGAATTGCATGGGTATATAAAAGACTTACAATCTTTATCGGTTATTAGTTTGCCGACACCAATAGGTAATAGCAAATTCTCTTCGCAAGATAATGTACTGCATAATCGCTTAAATTTTCGATGGTTTCCGAATGATAACTTCACTTTTAAATTAGAATTGCGGAATCGTATCTTTTGGGGCGATCAAATTAAACTTAGTGGTGCAGAGGCATTCAAAATGCAATTAGCGGATGGGAATGATTATTTTGATTTGGATATTGCCGCAGTAGATCAGGTAGGAGTTGGCATCCATTCCATTATTGATCGATTCTATGGGGAGTATGTTAAAGACAATTGGGAGATCCGTTTAGGGCGGCAGCGTATTAACTGGGGAATCAATACAGTATGGAATCCGAATGATATTTTTAATGCTTATTCTTTTACCGACTTTGATTATGAAGAGCGACCAGGTAGTGATGCTTTGCGAATCCGTTATTATACAAGCTATGCGGGAAGTATTGAAGTTGCTGCAAAAGTAGCAGACAATTGGGACGACTCTACTATTGGCTTATTGTGGGTTTTCAATCAATGGAATTATGATTTTCAAATCTTAGCGGGTGTTGCTCAAGGAGACTATGCTTTAGGTGGCGGATGGGCTGGCAATATAAAAGATATCGGTTTCAAAGGAGAGTTTACCTATTTTATTCCTTTTGAAACAGAGGACGCCAAAAGCTTCACGGCCACTCTAGGTGCTGATTACTCTTTTGGGAATTCTTTATATTTAAACGCTGGATTTTTGTATAACAGTAATGGTACTACAACAGGAGATATTACCCAACTATTCACCTTTGATCTCTCTGCTAAAAATTTATATCCTTATAAGTACGCTACTTTTTTATCCGCAAACTATCCTATATCTCCACTTATCAATGGTGGCTTAGCGCTTATATATAGTCCATCAGAAGCACAAGCCCTGTTTCTTAATCCTACCCTCTCCTACTCCATTAAAGAAAATTGGGATGTAGATTTTATCGGTCAACTCGTATTTGACAAAGAAACAGGAGCAAGTTATCGAAGCCCTGTGCAAGCTTTGTTTTTAAGATTTAAATTTAGTTTTTAGATAATTGTTGCTCAGAATTTGTATTAAGAATTTTCCCCTCCAGATAGCCTTTCTGCTACTTTTAGGTTCATTTCCTGTCTATTAAGATGAGTAGCTTCTACTTTTCTATTAATTAAAAGGGCCTTTACTTCTAGTAAAATTCTTAATTTGGAACTTCAAAGCAATTATCTGCTAACACAACTACTTATAATTTAAGTATGACGCCAAACTTAAAATGTATTATCATTGATGATGAACCCAAAGCAAGAGAAAACATCAGATTGCTCATAGATGAGTATTGTCCAGCATTTGAAGTTATTGGAGAAGCATCTGATAGGGCGTCCATAAAAGCTTTACTAGAAACAAAAACGGCAGATGTCCTTTTTTTAGATGTTCAAATAGGATATACGACTATTTTTGATTTATTAGACTTTGAAGATGTAAAGCATTGTAGGGTGGTTTTTGTAACCGCTCATCAAAATTATGCGCTAAAAGGGTACTCTTTTAAAGCCATTGACTATCTTTTAAAACCAATTAATTCGAATGCCCTAAAAGAAGTCTATCATCATATTGTAGATACCTATTCGAAAGTAGATCATTCCGATCAATTGTTTCGAGAAGTAAATCAATTATTGGCCAAACAACAAGGCGGACAAAAAATAACGCTTGTAGATTCTACCGGATTGCAGATAGTCGCAATAGAGGATATTATGTATTGTTTAGGGGAGGGTACCTATACGACCTTCTACTTGGTGGATGATTGCCAAAAAGTAGTGTCAAAAAATTTAAAAGTGTTTGAAGATAAATTAAGCCCTTTTCAATTTTTTCGACTCAGTAAATCTAGCTTGATTAATTTGCATTTCTTGCACCATTTTTCAAAGGAAGACGGTGGATATGTCATCATGAAAGACAACAAACAGCTAAATATATCTAGAAATCAAAAGAAAGCTTTCTTAAGATTAGTAGAATCATTAACAATTTAGAGCAGAAATACCACACACCTTATTTTACAATCTATAGAGCAGTTGTTTAAGAATAATAGGCCAACAGAGCAATTGCATTTCGTTTCTTAAACAACACACTTTATTAATTAAAAACCCCATTTGCTTTATTCCCTCCTTAGCTTCCTCCTATAAACACCTAGTTTTGCAAAAGTATTCTTCCTATACCTTATTCTAAACATAGAGGTTAAAGCCAATAAAAATCAAACCTTCCGTCTAAAATGATGGTCTTATGGTTTTGTGTATTGGATTAAAGTGGAAGCGCAAATTGAATTTACTCTCATTTATCATACCGTTTTGACAAGAGAGGAGAATCTTATGAGATAGCTAATCTTTCGATTTTTATTAAAAATAATCTTTCTATTAATCAAAGTATTCTACTTCTACAGCCTCACTTCTCAAGTCAAAACTTTTTTCCACTTGCTATTTGTGGGCCTAAAGTCCCATAACTTGCCACCACCACTTGTTAATTAGATCCATTAAGTAAGGAGTTCAATTTTATAGTCCTTTTTTGAAGATTGGTTTATCTAGACCTAAGTAATAGATTTATTGATAAAGAAAATCTGAAAATTAATAGGCAGCTACAGGTAAAAATGTAGCTGCTTTTTTTATACTATTTAGAGAATCGACGATCAAATTCGTAGAAAACAAGAGTAAGAAAATACGTGCCTAATTTGTTATTGCTAGTCGATGAGCATTTTATAAAAGCAAAATTCCTGTGGGATGGATAAAGTTATGGAGATTCGGTATTTATTTTAGTCCATACTTTATGGATCAATTTGTCAAAAAAGGAGGAACGTAAGACCTCAAAAGCAAAGAATTGATCAATAAAGTTGTGTAAAGCCAAAAATAGAAATGGCTGCTATTGTTGTAGCAGCCATTATATATTTATTTAACATATTTTGAAAAAAATAAACTGTAGTTAAAATGAGCGAATGTTAGTAAAAAAATATCCTTTTCCTTGTATATGTTCTACGTAGAACATATAAGTAAGTCTTACTAATTATAGCTTCTATTAAAGCTTACTTTCTTCTTTTTTTAGGCGGGTAATAACCCTTCTTCGCTAAATCTGGTCGAACTAAATGTTCGAATATATATTCTACCATTTCGATTTCTTCAAAAAAACTATATTCTTTTAAAGCTCTGTGCAGGTCTGCATCTATATTAAAACTTGCTCTTTTCTTATTAGTTGGAGGAAAAGTACCTCTAACAGATTTCGTTGATGCTTCCTTTTTAGTAGCTCTTTTAGCTCTTTCTGGTGCAGGCGTACTTGGTTCTACCCTAGTGATTGCTGTATCTTCTTTCCTACTAATAGGCTCAATAGCTGCTGGTTCTTCTACCCTATCAACTATAGGTTCCACAGGCTTGGATATTTCCTCTCTAACAAAATCTTTAAAGTCTCTTTTATACTTTGGCGCGATCACTTTTTGTGCAGCACTCAAATCTGGTGCTTTGTTAAAATCTACATCGTCAAAGCTTTGAAGTTTAATAGCTGGTGTTTTCTTAGTCTTTTTAATAGCCATAATCTTATGTTTTGGATGATTTTTGTTAGTTTTTAGGATAATGTCTTGATCTTTTCTACCAATTCATTGACTACCTGGGTGATTTCCGCTTTTGCTTTGGCATCACTGTATTCATAGACGCCTTTTCCATCGTGTGTAACCTCTGCATAAGAGATTCTATTATGTAGCCGTGATTTTAGCAATCTATCCCCAAAAGTCTGTTCCATCGTCTCCGCAAAGCCTCTATGAAGAGAAATACGAGGGTCGAATTCGTTAATAATAAAGTAAACCGGTATTTTCTTCTCCTTTGTTAGCTCTAAGGACTTAATTTTCCTAACAAACTGATTAATCGTATTGGTCTCCTGTTCTCCCTTAGGTAGTAAAGGAACCACGACTAAATTGCTCATTAATACAATCATATCCGAGATCGGAACCTGAGAAGGTGGACTATCTATAATGATTACATCATATTTTTCATTGAGCTCTTGTATCTTAAAAGCAATCTCATCTTTATTGTTTTCTTTATAGACATCTAGTTTTACTAGCTTCTCTCCTCTCCTGCTGGCCCAACTCACTGAATTTGCCGAGTCATCCGCATCAACAATACAAACAGACTTGCCTGCATGTGCAAAACAAACGGCTACATTTTCAGATAAAGTAGTCTTTCCTACTCCACCTTTGTAGGATATAAATGATATTACCATGAAATTTTTATTTCAGCTTTTGAATAATATTAAAAGTAAGTAAACTCCACATAAGCCTATAAATCCATAAGCCTGTAAAGTTTAAATAATTATAAACAGATCTAATCTTTTATAAAAGAAGGATAAAATTTAGTTGGATTTTATCAAAATAGCGCCTTTTCCGCTTAATTGCGCTTACGTAATAGAATTTTGACCCTCCTACCCTACTCTTAGGCTAAGATGCTTTAAATGATAAAAAAATTAAATACGCTTAATTCGCATTTTGATAAAGGAATTGCTCCTTACAGCGATTTTATGATTATCAATCAAAATTTCTCCTATCATCCAACGGATTCATACATACGTACAGTTATAAGCTGATAATCAGCGCTGCATATAAAGCAAAACTTATAGCTTCCTATAAGGGAATAAGCTGGATTTTATATAAAAATATAAAGCTATACACCAATCTTTACGTCCATATGTACACACATAAAGCAAACTTTATTGCTTCCTATAAATCCATAAAACAGATTTTATATAAAAATATAAATCCGTACGCCCAGCTTTACATTTTTACGTAAATCCATAAAACAAAATTTACTTGATTATATAATCAAGTAAACCTATAAAGTAATTTTTATGTAAAAACTAGCTTATATAAGCGCATACACAAATATACACATAATTACATAAAAACAAAATTATGTGCTTATTTTTTTATGGTTTTACATAAGCTTTAAAACATAGGTACATAAATGTACAGGCTTATGTATTTATAGGCTTACATAAACAAAGCAAGCTAAGTTCACCATGTCTTTTACATACTTATAGGCTTACATAAGCCTGTACACATGAAAGTGTAAGTATTTTTTCTCAATAGTTAGAGTAGGGTAGAAAGCAAATTGTAAAAGTGAATCAATGTAGCATCAATCCCAACGAATCAAAATTGGGCTAGCACAAAAGCTAAAAGTCTCCAAGCTTAGAAGGAAAACTGAGATGACAAAATATTCCTGAATCATTTGGTGAGGGTAGATATTTTAAAAATAGTCGACATCTATTCGTACGGGTTAACCGCAAATAGCTTTGAATCATATGTAGCCGCCAAACCTGTGTTATGCGGCGTAATATGGTAGCTAGTTAAATCGATAGAAACTTGTGTCTATTGTTTCAAGCATAGCCTTGAAAAGGCGACATAACCTAGCATACGGCGTAAGCCCTATGAAATAAAAGAAATAATATTAGGTATGGAATTAGAAACTAGAAAAATAGAAGGGTCTCTAAACTGTACCAAGTGGTACAGTTTAGAAGCATGTAGTCAACTTGAGAACAATAAAGTTGGATAGTTGGGATGAATAATTATGATTACATAAGATTGTCTAATAGTCATAGAGTATTGAAATGACACGTTTTAAGAGATGAGTAATTGATCGTAGATATACTCTTTATAGTTTAGGAAAAGTATGGTTTTGCCTTTTTTTAGTGTCTTTGGCAAAAACTCCTAGTAGAAACTTAATTATAACAATTTGAGGGAGGCTAACTATAACATCCTGAGTAATAATTGCTACTTATACTAAGAGTTATTCAGCTTTTTTACTGCAATAGATGCCTATAAATAGAATTTTTGGTAAAAAATAACAAATTGAGGGTGTACTATAACAAAATGAGGGCGGAAAGGGCCTAAATAATAACTATTTATTGATGAAATGCACGATTTACACAAAAATCACCAAAAATGAATGAAAGTCGTATTGAGCTAAAGAGCTAATTATCAGCAAGATAGGGTATAGTATAACATTTTGAGTGCTATATTATAACAAAATGAGGGCTTTTAGTCTTTTAAGTACTCCTTATCTTATTGCACCTCTATTTATTGGTACAAATCTCCATATATCTACAGATTAAACACTAAAAAAGGAACATACTATAACAAAATGAGGAGGTACTATAACAAAATGAGGGCTATTTATGTCCGGAAAGTCTGTTTATTGACTAGTTTCAATACTAACTAAGTCTAAGTAGAATCAAAATAAGTAGTAAAACCTATCATTTTTGGCTTGAAATATAACGTTTTGAGGCACATTTATAACAAAATGAGGGATATCCTCACAGCAAAGAGATCAGGAGAAAATCCTTCTTCGAACTCAAGAAATCCAATATAATCGCTTAGATACCGGCTATAGAACATCCGGAAGAAAATAGAATTGTTATTAGAAAAATTGAGTTGGATATATTAAATATAACAAAATGAGGATGGAGTATAACAAATTGAGGGAAGGGGTATAAAATCTATTTTTATTTCTTTATTGCTAACTATTCGGTGCATTGCAATCAAAAAACAGGAATTCAAATTTTTTATTGAAAATAATTGAGAAAAAATTTTAATAAAAAAATGATTGAAAAAAAGACAACAACTGTTCGTTCCTGTTTAAGTTGTTTTATCTTATTTAATATACTTTAAGTCTTTTCCGAGCTTCCAGCTATTTGATAATCAATTAGTTATAAGACAAAGTATAACATTTAGAGTATTTAATATAACATTTAGAGTTATTTGTATAACGTATTGAGTATTAAGTATAACTTTACGAGTACTAAAAATAACTTTACGAGTACTAAGTATAACAGAACTCAAAACAGTGTTATTTTTAAATATTTTTTCTACCTTTGGGTTTAATGAGAAAAACGCACATGGGATTTACCGAAAATTAGGTTCCTATTTGCACACACACAATCTGAGAAATTACACATTAAAAGTACGATTGATTTTCTTCTCGACTTAAGAGGCAAATTCTATTAGTAATTATTATTATTCAAGTCCATATTCCCTATAGCTGTGCTATGGAATATTTGATTGACCCTGGATTTTAGGACAAAATTGGAATTAAACAATTGGATAGTCTTCCATACTGTTCCTAAAAAGGATTTATAGCGGTAATCAGCTAATGTAATAATAGTTGAAAATTAGGAAGAACACTTAGTCAGGGATAAAATCAACTTCAATTAACAATGACTCTATTTTGAGCATGTCGTTATTTAAAGTCGTTATTTAAAACAGTGCACCCTTATGAAATCCAACACTGCCAATAAAGTACGGAGGTCCAAAACATCAAAGAATGTTGTCAAGTTAATACGGAAGTCCAACGAATTAGTAGAGGCTAGGTATAAATTTGATATTTGGGAGACCAGAATCTTTACCAAGATGCTCTCCATGGTTCACAAGAATGATGAAGACTTTCAGCCATATAGAATTTACCTTAGTGATATTGTCAAAGATTTTCAGGTTGAAAATAACAAAGATGCTTATGACCGTCTTCGAAGAGGAGGCAATAAGTTGATGAGTAAAATTATCAAAGTCATTAGAGAGACCGAAGAGGGACTCATGGAATTAACGACCCCGATTGTTGTGGGTGTAGATAGACTAGTGAATCCAAATTCTGAAGACGGTAAATTTATAGATGTTTCTTTCCATCCAGATATGCGACCTTTTCTACTTTCCTTAAAGTCGCAATTCACCATATACGATGTCAATAATATTCTTAAGCTACCTAGTTCTTATTCTATTCGTTTGTATGAATTATTAAAACAATATGAGCGAATTGGATCTAGAAAGTTTCAACTACAAGAATTAAAAGAGATCATTGGGGTGATAGAAGAAATTGATAACAATGGCAAAAAATTATTAAAAGATAACTATCCGCTTTTCGGTAATTTCAAACAGCGCGTTTTATTAAAAGCCCAAAGAGACCTTAAGAAATTCACAGATATACAATTTGAATTTGATCCCTTCAAAAGAGGAAGAAAAATTGTGGGGGTGGTCTTTACGATCCGAGCAAACAATGGCGCACCTAGATCTTCTAAAGTCAAAGCCTTAAAAAACATCCATCCCAAACAAGGATTAATAGATGATTTGTATCTCTTAACGAAGGATTATGTTGGAAAGAAAGTTGTTGAAAAATGGGTAGATGATTACCCAGAATTTCAAGTACGAGAAGGGATAAATTATACAATCGCTCAATTAAAAAAGGGCGTACAAATAGAGAATGTTGGAGGCTACTTGCATAGCATGGTTCGACAATCTATTGATTTCAATCCTATAAAGGAAAAGGTTGAGAAACAAAAAAAGGTGAAGCAAAAAATGCAGGAAGATGCATTGAAAAAAGAAGACCTAGAAGCACAACTAAAGATAGTCTATACAGAAGTTCAAGAAAAAGAGACCGCGATTATTGAGGAGATTTGCAAGAATAATCCAGAAGCATGGCCTAAGGCGATGGAACAAGTTTCTAACCATTCGATTGCCAGAGAACAATATGACCCAAGTTTGAGTGATAAGGAAAATCTAAAGAGTAGGGTAGTGCGAATTACCTTTATTAATGCTATCCGAAAACAGTTTCCTGCAAAATTCAAATCTTTAGATAAAACATACGATGCAAAAATCAAGCAGTTAAAAAATTGGATTTCAACTTTATAAGGTAAAGAAGAATACAATCTGGAGATTGAATTAGAACAGAGAGTAGAGAATAGAGAGCAGAGACTTATTCCGTTTGAAAACTGATAAATTTTTATCAGTTTTTTATCGGAAAACAATCTCTGTTCTCTGCTCTCGCTTCTCTGCTCTCAAGTATGGTGTAGGCGATTAAACAACTTCTACATAGCCAAAAAAACGGACTAGAGTAAACTACCAAACTCTATGCATGACAAAACAAAAAATAATCGTTGATGGCACAGCCATTAGCATTAACAAAGACGGGTATATCAGCTTAACAGACATTGCCAAGCGGAGTGTTGCAGACGCAGAGCCAATTGTTGCTCTGAGATCCTGGCTAAAGAATAGCAATACCCTGCTATTTTTAGAAACTTGGGAAAAAAGAAAAAACGATCATTTTAAACTAAACCGAATGGTACAGTTTAGAATGAATGCTGCGGATAATAGAAATTACGCGACACCGAAGAAATATATTGAAGAGACTGGAGCTATTGGTATTGTTTCCAAGAGTGGTCGATATGGCGGTACATTTGCCCATAGTGATATTGCATTGAATTTTTGCTATTGGCTAAGTCCCGAATTTCAAGTCTACTTAATGGAAGAATTCCAAAGACTGAAAGCGGAGGAGCAATTAAAACTAGGTGATCCTTTTAATATTAAGCGGCATTTGACGAGTGGCAATTATTCCTTGATGGTCTCTGCATTATTAAGCCAGACAGATGAACGTTTACTAACGCATCCACAACCTTATAAAAGTCGTTTGCCATTAGCCAGTGAGAGTGATATGTTGAATAAAATTGTCTTTGGCTCAACGGCCAAAGACTGGCGGCAACGAAACACGGATAAGCCAGTAGGTCGGAATCAAAGAGATTACGCCACGGTGCTTGATTTAACCATTTTGAATAATTTAGAATTTTTAGATTCCATGTTGTTGCAGTGGGATTGTAGTAGAGAGGAGCGGGAGAATATTTTGAAAGAAGCCTACGATTTTCAATATCCTATTTTAAAGCGTTCAAAAACTATTCGAAAAATACAGGAATTGGCGGATCGTGTAAAGTGAAGTAGAAGGGGATAGGTGAAGCATCTTTATAGAAGCATAACACGTAATACTTTGTAAACTAAGTTTTCTAAAATTAAATATTGTTCTTTTTGCATCGGCAAAAAAGAACCAAAAACCCTAGACAAAAAGCCCTCCCGTCCCTACGGGTTCGGGAATATATTCCCTCATCTCCGATATTTTTGTCGGGCCTCCCGCTTAGATGTTGACCGAGCGGAACTTGTTCTAAATTTTTAAATTACTTAGCCTACAGAGTAGGCAATAAATAAAGAATCAGTATGGCTTAAATATTTTTTCCTAGTCCCTAACGCCTAAATAGCCTAGAATTATACAAAAAATATCGCTAAGCATAAAATACAGAATTAGGAGCTTCGTTTAAAAGGCAATGGTAAAACTTAAGAATACACTAGAACTATTATTCGTATGGTTTTTGCCTTTTACTCCATAAAATTATTGATATGCGATTACAATTTTTACTTTTCTTTATTCTATTAGCGACTGGCTTATCCGCTCAATCAAATCATAAAATTCAATTAGACCCCCAAGCCTTACAACTTGAGAATCGATCATTCCATATAGAAGCGGTATGGGATAATAGAAAAACGCCAAATAGTATTGGCTTTGTACAAAAAGGCTTAGGTAACAAACGAATAAATGCTACATTCGATGGACCCTTCTCGGAGTATTTATTAAAGACCTTTCAGCAATTGATCCCCCAAAAAAATACGACGCCGATCATTGCTAAGGTGCACAATTTATATGTTTCTGAACGAACAACGGTTACAAAGGAAATCGGAAAGGTTGAATTAGAGATAGAGTTCTTGACTGCGGATTCTTCCAAGACCTGGGGCTTGTTTTTTGCAGAGGTAGAAGGGAAAGGAATGGACGTAACGAAAAAGCATAACACAAGGATACTAGAAGCCTTGTCCATATGTTTGGAACAATTAACAGAGAGATGGGAAGAGACGCCGATGGCATCTATCCAAAGACCCATTATTGCTTTTGATCCATCCCAACCTATAAAAGAAGGCTTGTATAGTACGTTTACTGATTTTTCTAATCAGACGCCAATAAATGACATCAAATATAAGATCGACCGTAGATCGAATCAACCGCATTTGGCACAATTAGTTCAAGAAGCAAATGGGAAAATTTTAAAAAATTATTTTGGCTTTTCAGATGGCACCAATTTTTATATAAGTGCAACAGAATTTTCTTATGATAGCCACTACGTGCAAGCGGAATTTGTTGGCACTTATTGTTACTTTGAAGATAGGGTAACGAGCACTGGTGCGAGTATCGCATTTGGTTTAGTCGGGGCTCTTGCCTCCACCAAAAAAAAGGGCTTTGTCTTAGATACGCAAACTGGATTAGTCTCTGAATTAAACCGAGATTTTCTAGCCAGTATTTTAGGCGATTATCCTGAATTAAAGAAACAATACAATACCTCTAAGAAAAAGCTGGCAGATAAAAAGGCCGTTTTACAAGCATTTAATGAAGTATTGGAAAAGTCTAAATAGTTATTCTTAGAATAGAAATAAAATGGTCAAGCCTAATTGGTTCAAAACTAATCGTCGAATGGCTAAGTGTCGAATGTCGTCAACTTAAGAAAAATTATCAGAACTAAACGTTGATTCTTCTTTTTGCATTGGCAAAAAAGAAGCAAAAACCCTAGTTAAAAGCTAGCCCATCCGCAAGCGGTTCGGGAATATATTCCCTCATCTCCGGTGTTTTTAACGGGCCATCGCCACTTAGATGTTGACAACCAGACACTCAAATCATTAAGTTGGCGACATTCGGCTAAATGTCTTCTCATGATAAGGCTTTCATTGCCATTGGACGGAGGTAGAGTTAGGCAATATAAAGATGTATAACTTTATATCGCATAACACGGTAGCCATCCGACGATAAACTTGCAAAACTTACCTACTGTTAATGAAAAAAGCTAAGGCTACGCTCTATACCTCTTTAAAAAAATATAAGGAAGATCTAAGATTTGTATTAGTAAAATATCCCTTATTATACCCTCTGAAAAAGGCTAGTTATCGGACAAATATATTGCCTCTCTTTTTGGTCCTAAGCATAATTGCTTGTGATAATGCCAAACCACTCCAAAGTCAAGAAACATCCCTAAATATCCAGGACCCAGATCTTGTTCCCTTCGCTCCATCCAACTATGTTTGTTACCGAACAAATAAGGCGATCCATATTGATGGGCAATTAAATGAAACAGATTGGCAAGCGGCGTCTAGTACCAATAATTTTGTAGATATTGAAGGGGCGCGACAAGCAGTCCCTCCCTTTAAATCGAATGCTAAATTATTGTGGGATGC
>CALJIY010000473.1 GCA_937973945.1 uncultured Saprospiraceae bacterium
CAAAATAATTAAATGCTTCCGAGCCCGTGTCAGTGCCACATTCAATCGTCTATCCACGCCCTCCTCTGAGAGTGATACTAAAGCATCCAACTGAGATAAACTATTCGTACAAAGAGATAAGATAATAATATCCCTTGCCCCACCTTGATACCGCTCCACCGTATCAATAGTCAGGTTCCGAAGCATTGCAGGATTTTCCTCCATCAACTGTTGCCGAATTTGAGCTATTTGTGCTCGATAAGGCGTTATCACCCCCACACTCTTATTCGTAATAGCTAACTGGTTGGTCGCATAAATTCGCTCAATACTCTGCATCAATTCCACTATTTTCCACGCCTCATGCTGATTCGTTTTATGAGTTCTACTTGTGGCATCTACTGCCGTATCTATATAGATCACTCGCTTACTGCATAATTCACTTTCTAAAAAAGTAGGATCTGGTGGTAGTTGATAGGCTAAGACCTTTGTTTGTTCTTTATGCACACTCGTGGTGGCTGGTAAGATTTTTAAATTATTTTGATAAAAGAATTGGTTCGGAAAAGACATGATGTCTTCATGCATCCGTCCTTGATGACTTAATTGGGCATGTGCCCAATGCCAACCATTTTTGATCCCTTGCTTATACAAGCGTTCAAAATACGAATCTCTTAAATTGGTTAAGCCAATGGCATTTAATTCTTCATCTTCTACTTTAGACAGTTCCGTATCCTGTAGTACGACTGCTGGCAATTGTTGATGATCGCCGATTAATACAAAGCGCTCAAAGTGTGGTAACAATCCTAAGAGATACGGTTCTAACAATTGAGAGGCTTCATCGATAATTACTTGATCGAATTTTTTAATTTGGAGTAAGTCTTTTTTTCCAGCTATAGAATTGACCGTACTAACAAATATCCTATGACTTACTAACAATTCTTTCAAATCTTTACGAGTCGTAATATTCGCCATTTTACTATCCAATAGCTGATCTCTAAAATCTACGCCGGTGGAATATTTAGAACCAATTCTTATATAGTCTTCTCGAATATTATCATCAATCTGTTCAATGGATTCGCAAATTTCATCTACTGCTCGATTGGTGTACGCTAACAGTAAAATATTTTGATCCGTGTTTTTCCATAGGTAAGCAACCAAGTGCTTTAACATCATGCTCGTCTTCCCAGTACCAGGTGGACCCCATAGCAAAAAATAATCCCTAGCGTTAATAATCTTTTTATAAATAGATTGCTGTTCTTCTGTTAATTCTGAAGGTGCCACTAAATCTTTTTTTAATGGCATTCTGGGTGGATTTTGCGCTAAGAGCATCGCTCTCTTTTGAGGAGATACTTTTGCAAAATCTGACAGCCCTTGATATAATTTTGTAAAACCACTATCCATTAAGTCGTGCTCCAAATTCCAAAAAATATCTTGTTCAAATAATTCGGTATTAAATTGTTTAGAGCGTAAACGAATGACTACCTCTTCATTCGTTATTTTTATAATGGTACATTTAAAGACTTGATCTTTTAATGGTGTATCTTCTTTTTTTCTATATGGATACAAAAAGCCTATATCCCCTCGTCTAAAATTGGCAAGGTTATTTGTTTTTTCAGTTTTGGAAAAATAGATGAATGGATCCACTTCTTCTAAAGCGGTCTTTTTTATTTTTAGATAACTAATAATATCAAAATTCTCTTCCTTCTCTCGATAGCTATCCAACCAAATAGCTGCTTGTCCATTTCGCTTATGCTTACCGTGTATTCCCGTTTTTGCGATTTGATGTTCTCTGGCTATAAAACTAGTGAAAAGCGTAAAGTATTTTCGTTCGACAGGACTTAGCGCATAAAAGGTATTCGCAAAAGTTGTTAAATCCTTTTTAGTAAAACCTGAAATATTTGGAAAGCGGTCTGGATGCAAATGCCTCAATAAAGGAGGGTTTATCAAATCGCCATCTCGCATATTGATTAATCCCTGCTCTATCGCTAATAGTTGATTCCGAAGTTGTATCGCTTCATACTGCTGTGCTTTCAAGGTCGGCGCAAAACGAAGCGGTCGCTGATCCGCACCAGAATATAAAATGTAATTAATCGGTTCAATCTGTTTTCCATAGGTAGACCGAATCAATAAATCATACAACAATGTTTGGGTATAGTGACTATGATTAATACCATAGCGATTCGGCTTATATACTTTTCCACTTTTCAATTCTATAATAGCTGCCTTCTTTTCTACTTTGGTATTATTATAAAACACATCCAAACGTCCTTGTAAGCCATAAGTCTCCGAATAGAAAGAAGGTTCAATATAACAGTCCGCTACAACGATATCTTGTTTAGCAAACTGCTCCAATACCATATTCTTGAGCGTCGTATAATGTCGACTAGACTTTTGGTGTATTTCCATAATCTCCCTATCGGAGAACATAGTAAACGCCAAGGGATTTAAGCGAAAAACTTCTGGAAATAATTCTTTAAAAGTTCGTTCGGATTTAGTCATCAATTCATCCAAAAAATAATTGGCAATATGTCCAATCATCAAAGGCGCGCCGTTACTAAAAGCCGTAAACTTTTTTAGCAGGTACATCATCGGTTCGGTACCTGTGTCTTTAAAACATTCTGCCACCGCTGTTACATCGATCAAATAATCTGGTTGAATCACAAAGGCGACTGGTCGATAAATCCCCTCTTTATCAATTTCTACATCTAATAAATTAACGGTAGTAGGAAAACCAAATCCTTTTCGCAAAGCACGAATGGTTTTATTAAAATTTTCGTTTCGCTCTGGTATGTTGTATTGGATACGAATTTCCTCTCCTTTCTCATCTTCCGCTTGTGCAATCAACTGGTGTTTTTCTTCATCTTCTCCTAAAACCAATACCCGCACAGAAGGTTTAAAAGACTTAATATCCGCAGGTCTAGATTTATAAAAACCTTTTGGTGGTAAGATGTTTTGAATTTCGGTAGGAACTGGATAATCAAATAAGGCAGCTACAGTATCACTCACTGCTTGTAGACCTAAAGGATATAGTTCTTCTGCTATTTCTTTATCTGTTAATTTTTTCCCTCTCCATAGGCGTTGCGCTTCTATTCTAAAATTATGTATAAAAAAGACGCGTTGTTTTTTTACTTCATATCGCTGACAGGCATAGGCGATTCTCGAAAACAAGGTCGTAAACACTACTCGTTCTTCCTTCGTGACTTCTACAAAAGCACGCCCCATCAATCCATACAAGGCATCTATCTGCGCCCGCTTGTCCAATTCCTGCTGCTGATGTATTTTTTCTATCTCCTTAAATAACAACCTACCTATTTCTTGCTTTTTCATAGGGTTTAAATATAGTACTTTTGTTAGTATTTGAGTAGTGGAGCTAATTATAATTTGAACACTGGTGCAAGGAGACACAGATATATGGTGTTAGATGTTGACAATAATGAACGCAGAGACACGGAGCGCACTGAGTTTTTTGCTAGATGTTGACAATAATGAACACAGAGGCACGGAGCGCACGGAGTTTTTTGCTAGATGTTGACAATAATGAACACGGAGGCACGGAGCGTACTGAATTTTTTGCTAGATGTTGACAATAATGAACACGGAGGCACGGAGATATGGATTTTTTTGTCCAGCAACTTCCCGTTGTTGGACAGATTAAAACGGTTTACATAGACTTTTCTCTAGCTATTTTAATGGTCAAATAAAAGCGAGACGTTACTGAACCATCTCTTAAAATAAGAGTATGTTTAAAATTTGTACAAACCTGCCTGCGTGCCTTGGCAGGCAGGCTGATTATCAGGAAATAGAAATTTAAACATACTCTAAGTACTATAATTAAAAGCAAAAATAACAAAGACATAAAATTCAATTATGAAATATTTCTTTTTACTAATCTCCCTATCCCTAGCACTTTTTTCCTGCCAATCTGCAACGGAGGTTAAATCTACACCAAAACCAAAAGTAGAGGCCCAACAAAAAACACCAATTTCCCTACCCCATTTAGTCCGACAACCTACGACCAAAACAGATCACCCACCACTCATCATTATCTTACATGGTTTTGGTGCCAATGAACACAATTTGCATGAGCCCTTAGCTCCTTATTTTGATCCTCGATTCTTAGTCGTTAGTCTCCGTTCGCCAATTGAATTACGACCTGACGCCTATTGTTGGTATCCGATTGAGTTTGTGGAAAATGGTTTAGATATTAAACTAGAAGACGAGGAAAAAGGACGGCAAAAGTTATTAACCGTAATAGACGAAGTCGTCAATTTTTATGATGCAAATCCAAACAAGGTATTCTTATTGGGCTTCAGTCAAGGGGCGATCATGAGTTCTACAATCGTTATGACAGCTCCTCAAAAAATTAGAGGTGCGGTGTTATTAAGTGGACAAGTTCCTTTAGCAGTGGATAACCAGTTGGCTGCTGCTACGTCTATTGGGAAAGTAGATTTGTTTATCAGCCATGGTAAAAAAGACAAAGTATTACCTGTACAGGATGGACGTGATTTAAAGGCTAAACTAGAAAAGGTCGGAGTTACAAATATCATTTACAAGGAGCATGAAGGGGCGCATCAATTGGATGGGGCCCATTTGCGGGAGGTTTTGGGCTGGTTGAGTGCCCGTATTTAAAAGGTCTCAGCAACCATTATACGATTACAAAAAAAGTCCTATATGGTTGAAACCATATAGGACTTTTTTTGTAATCAACAACTTTTTATTTATTGCAAAGCACTCAATATCGCATTGTTCTTCAACAGCTCCACCAACTTCAAATTAGACTGCGTTTCCGTATCCATCAAATCAGCCAATGTCACTTTCTCTAATAAATTATCCAAAGTAAATTGGACCATTTTCCATAAAGAACGCACAGAGCAATCTACAGAATTGGTACATAATTGTCCAACACCTGAATGGCTACCGCAAAACTCCGTATCATATAACTTTCCTCCTAATACAGTCAATGCACTATTAATCGTGATTTCATTGGCTGCTTTGGCTAACACATATCCTCCTTTTTGGCCACGCGTACTTTGTACCAATTCCCCCAATCGTAAGGCACGAGTTAACTTGCCAACATATGGTTCTGATAGCCCTTCCAATTCACTTAGCTGTGGAATACTCAATCCCTTCTCCGCATCCGCTCGGGCAATGCGCAACAATATTCGTAAACCGTATTCGTCTTGTGAAGAAATTTTCATAATTCATAAAAATGATGAATGATGAATGATGAATTAGAAATGGTGTGGTATTCATCATTTCTAATTCATCATTCATCATTTAGTTATAACATATCTAAAGCAAACCGAGCATCTTCGCTCATCAAATCTTTTGACCAAGGTGGATCAAACACCACTCTTAAGTCTACATCAATCACACCTTCCACACTCATTGCTTTTTCTTGTACCTCCATGGGTAAAGATTCTGCAACAGGGCAGGCAGGAGAGGTTAAGGTCATTTCTAGATACACTTGTCCGTCGTCTTTTACCTCTACTTTATAAATCAAACCTAATTCAAGTATATTCACTGGAATCTCTGGGTCAAATACTGTACGGATTTGATCGTAGATTTGTTCTTTTATTTTTTCTTTATCTAGACTCATTTTATTTTAACTTTTTTCTTCTGCTCGCTTCTTGATATGCACGTAAAAACTTAAAACAGATAACCCTAATATCCAACCAACCAAATCTTCGTTCTCTAAAGTATAATCTAAGGAGTATCCTAAATAAGGAATCTCTCCATGCATAATTGCCAAACCCAAAAGCCCCATCAGTAATAATACAATACCAGCGATTAAATAGGAACGGCTATGTTGCATTAAATCCATATCAAGAATTATTTTAATGCAGCGCCATATAATTTCATCTGTTTCACCATACTCACTAATCCATTAGAACGATTAGGCGAAAGATGTTCCTTTAGCCCAATCTTATCTATAAAATACAATTCTGTCTCTGCAATATCCTTGGCATTCTGATTCGACAATACTCGAACTAATAAGGCAATGATTCCTTTCGTAATAATCGCATCACTATCTGCGGTGAAAATTATTTTATCTTCTTCTTGCTTCGCATTTAACCACACTAAACTTTGACAGCCCTTTATCAAGCGTTCTTCTGTTTTCAAAGAAGCATCTATCAAGGGTAACTTTTTACCCAAATCAATTATATATTCATAGCGATCCATCCAATCATCAAACAGATCGAATTCCTCTATGATCTCATCTTGTATTTCGTTAATAGACATAATAATTTAAGTATAAAGTATGAGGTATAAAGTATGAGGTATTAGATATCTACTTTATACCTACTACCTTATACCTCATACCTACGAAAGCATCCGCTTTGCCCGCTTTACCCCTTCGACTAATTTATCAATATCTTCTTTGTTATTATAAAATGCGAAAGAAGCTCTAATTGTACCTGGCACTCCTAGCCGTTTCATTAATGGCTGCGTGCAGTGATGGCCTGTGCGGACGGCAATCCCTAATTTATCTAATATGGTCCCAACATCATAAGGATGAGAACCATCTAATAAGAAAGAAATAACACTTGCTTTATTTTTGGCCGTACCGATTAAACGGATACCTTCTATTTTTTTTAATTCTGTTGTTGCATATTCTAATAGCTCTTGTTCATGTTGTCCAATCGCTTCATGCCCTATTTGCTGAACATATTCTATCGCTGCCCCTAATCCAATAACCCCAGCTATATCTGGGGTGCCTGCTTCAAACTTATGCGGCAATTCATTATAGGTCGTTTTTTCAAAGGTGCAAGTTTCAATCATATCTCCTCCACCTTTATAAGGAGGCATGGCGTTGAGCCATTTTTCTTTTCCGTATAAAATTCCGATCCCTGTAGGTCCAAATACTTTATGACCTGAAAAAGTATAAAAGTCAGCATCTAAGGCTTGCACATCTATTTTCATATGGGGTGCTGCCTGTGCACCATCTACTAAAACAGGAACGCCAATCGCATGTGCTTTTTCTATTATTTCTTTAACTGGATTAATCGTCCCTAAGGAATTAGAAATATGATTAACCGCTACTATTTTTGTTCGTTCGTTTAATAATTGATCAAATTCCTCCATCAGCAATTCTCCCTCGTCATTGATGGGGATCACTTTTAAATGCGCTCCCGCTAATTCACAGGCCATTTGCCAAGGAACGATATTAGAGTGATGTTCCATCGCAGAAATCAACACTTCATCTCCTTCTTTCAAAAATTTCCTACCATAAGAAGACGCCACTAAATTAATTCCATCTGTGGTACCGCTCACAAACAACACTTCTTTCTCAGATGGCGCATTGATAAAATGCTGCGCTAAGCGTCTACTCTTTTCAAAAGCATCTGTTGCTTCTTGACTTAAACGATAGACCCCTCTATGTACATTAGCATGTTGATTCGTATAATAATCATTCATGGCATCAATGACATATTGTGGCTTTTGGCTAGACGCTCCACTATCCAAAAAGACAATCGGCTTTCCGTTCATATCTCTTTGGAGTAAAGGAAAATCTGCTCGAATTTTTTCGAAGTCTATGATGGTATTGTTTTTATTTAGCGTATTAATTGTCATGTGATTTTCTTGATTGCCATCGATAGGCAAAGTAGGAATATAATAAGCCACCAATTATCCAGATTACAAAATAGGCAAGTAGATTTCTTCCAGTAAATGCTATTTCTTTTGTCCCAAACATCAAAGCTGAATTGGCAAGAAACATCAAAAATCCAAATACGATGCCATGTCTTTTCCAATTATCTTTGGTGTAGTTGAACATTAGATTTATTGTATTTTCTTTACATCCGAACTATTCCTGTTCTCAAACCAGTTAATTATATATTGGCCCATATAAGTAAGAACAATTCCTCCTATGCACCAGTAGGCTAAATAAAACGGCGCTTCTTCCCATTTATATTGATGATCTGATTCATGATAGGGAAAAGCAAGGAACATAAATATAAACATAAAGACTCCCCAAAAGAGTCCCGATAAAATTTTGCCTTTGGTAGTAGTAGCATGCATGGAATAGATTTTAAAAATTCTTTTATCCGTTATTTCTATTAATCATTTACTTCAATGAGAACAAGGGATAACACACATTCATGCCTAACTTTTCTTCAATTTAGCATCTACCAGATCCGCGATTTTCAATCGTACAGGATCCAAAGGAAAATTCAATAATACTTCCCCTAAGAACGCAAATTGCAAAGTAGCCCTCGCTTGTTCTTCCGTAAGTCCTCTTGTTCTTAGGTAGTAAATAGAATCCGTATCCAATTGACCAATTGTCGCACCGTGACTACATTTTACATCATCGGCAAAAATTTCCAATTGTGGCTTTGAATCCATTATTGCAGTATCTGTTAAAACCAGACTACTATTTTGCTGATAAGCATTTGTCTTTTGCGCATCTGGTCGAACCGTTACTTTTCCATTAAATACCCCTCTTGAACTATCGTCTAATATTCCTTTATATAATTGATTACTTTCGCAATGTGGAAAAGCGTGATCTAGGAAAGATTGATTGTCAATATGTTGACTTCCTCCACCCAAATAAATACCATACATATTGGTATTCGTTCCAGATGATTGTAAATGAGAACTCAAATTATTTCTTACAATCTTACCCCCCAAATCTGCTACATACGAAGAGTAGACACTATCTCTATCTTGGCTAACAATTGTGTTGTTAATTTGATTCCCATTAGCACTTTCATTTTGTAGTTTATAATGCTTCACATTTGCATTGGCTCTTACTACAAAACGACTTACTGGATTATGAAAATAAGCGCCTTCTTTAACTGCGTTAAAAGTTTCTATTACGTTCACATCTGCACTCGCTTCTGCTAATACCGCTATTTGTGGATTGACAATAAACTCCTCCCCCTCTGCTACTATAATATGGGAAATATGAATTGGCTTATCAACAATCGTATTTTTTGCTACATAGATAAATAAACCATTCTCTACAAATGCATCATTTAAATCTACAAATGCATTTCGCCCTAACTCGCTATTCGCCACACTATCTAAAAGTGCCGATGCTTCTGCGTGTCCATACACTTCTTTGAAGTCGCCAATGACTAAACCCTTCTGCGTCGTGCCAACATTCGATAACTTATGATTGTATCGTCCATTCACTAAGACTAAGCGATATACCTCTAAATCTTCAAAGCTAGTTGTTTTTACTATCGCTTCACTCACAGTAGCAGTAGGTGCTTGCGCATAAGCTACTTTCGCAATTCTATCGACTCTAGTATATTTATAGTCTTCTGCCTTTCTTTCTGGGAAACCGGTCTTCTCTAAATTCGCCATTGCCTGACGTCGCAACTGATGTAGCGGTTGTCCTTTTTGTCCGTTCAACTGTTGCTCGTTCAAATTAAACAATTGCTTATATCGCTCTACGGTAGCGTCTATTTTATTTTCAACAGCTGTTGCCATTTTAATTTTAATTGAGAA
>CALJIY010000474.1 GCA_937973945.1 uncultured Saprospiraceae bacterium
GAAGACCAAATGTAGAAATAAAATCTATCCTATTACAATAATTAGGATTTAAATCCTATTTTGGGGTTTTAAAATTTAAACCCAACGACACCATAAATTCAAATATAAATGAACTTAACAAATCAAGTAGTGCCTTCTAAAGAAGCGTTTGTAAAATTTATTAAAGAATATCCATCGAATACCCCGATTACGATGATTAATGTTTTAAAATTTAAAGAAAAATCTGGACGTGGAGCGGAGAGTGGAAAGCAGGCTTATTTAAAATATAGTAAGAACATGGAGCCGCTAATGAAAGCTGCAGAAGCAAAAGTTGTTTGGATGGGTAATCTGACGCATACCCTCATTGGTGATTATGAGACACAAGCAGATATGGTAATAATAGTTTCCTATCCGAGTAAAGACCATTTCCTTGCTATGACTTCCACTCCTGAATATGAAGAGATTAGTAAGGATAGGAAAGTAGCTTTAGAATATGGGGGCTTGATGGCTAGTACTACTATTGGGTAAGAGAGCAGAGAGTAGAGACCGTTTCACTGAGAGTAGAGAGACAGATTTCATTTACAAACAACGAAATTTGATCGTTTTTAAACGAAATATATCTCTATTCTCTATTCTCTGTTCTAAAGTTATATCACCTCCTCCCGCAGCTCAATCTTCTTTTCTCGACAACGAACAATACGCAAATCTTCATTCCATTTTTCCCCGCCCCCTTTTACTTTATAATCATAGGAACCTTCATATAAATCAAGACATAAGGTCGTAAAGGGTAAAACTTCCATCTTATGATCTTTTAATTCTACCTTGACCGTTTCACTACTTGGGTTTTGAAAACAAACAGAACCGATAGCAAATTGCTTACAGTTAGGCGTAAATATACCATCCAATGCTTTTTGTGGTGCCGTACAACTAAAAACAAAAAAACATAATATAATAAATGAAGAATGCTTCATGATAGTCAAAATTTTTGAAGTTAAAAAATAGCTCTCCTCCTATAGATGCTTTTTTTTAGAACGCACCCTTATCTGTTAAGGAAATTATTTTCATCTCTGCCCTATCTCTAGACTTCCTTTATATTGAACTGGTCGTTTTCAAGTAATAATATGGTCGCCCACTTCGTCCAAGCGTAGATACCTACCTATATATGTCATTAGTCGATGATTATCTATTGCTCATCAAAAGAATTGGTGCTAAGTCTTCTATTATTATACCTTAAGCATCATTCTAAAATAATGATTCAGAAAGCTTAAATAACTAACTCTACCATGGCCTTATTTACTTTTAATTATAGTAACTCCTACTAAGTACGAAAATTTTCGTATTAAAATTTGGATATACGAAAGTCTTCGTATATATTTGTATACGAAATCATTCGTAAGTAGTCGGAGAATAATAGGTTAACAATTTTGAGGAGCAGATTTTGTTATCCCTTCTTCTTATTAATGACGAACATACCCTTAGGTACGGGAGGAATTAATAAGGAAAAGGGATAGCAAAAGATGCCATCAAAAAGTTAAGATATTAGTGTCCGACTACTTGTAATATAAAATTATCGCTATGTCAAACAGTAAGCCGACGGAATCGGAATTGGAGATTTTGCAAATTCTTTGGGAGCATGGACCTGTTCCTGTTCGATTTGTGCATGAGATATTAGCTACTCAAAAAGCTGTGGGTTATACGACTACGCTAAAGTTAATGCAGATAATGGCAGAGAAAGGCTTAGTCAATAGAGATACCACTAATCGGACGCATATATATGTAGCTGCTATCAGCGAAGAGCAGACCCAACAACAGTTATTAGACAAATTTGTAGAGGGTACTTTCCGTGGTTCCGCTATGAAGTTAGTTATGCAAGCATTAGGTAATAACACGGCCTCTAAAGAAGAGCTGGATCAAATTAAAGCTTTGATTCAAAAAATTGAGAACGAAGAGTAATCCTTAAATTCAATCAAACAAAATAATTTTCGCACAATGGAAGTTATCACCCAACTTTTTTCAGATTCCTTTATTGAAGCCTTTGGCTGGACGGTTTTGCATTCTTTGTGGCAGGCTACTTTGATTGCTATTATAACAGGTTTCTTGTTATTGGTCTGCCGCAAAAAAAGTGCTAATACTCGATATAAAATTGCTGCGCTAGGTATGCTGTCTATATTCGTTGCAGCGCTTGGCACCTTTTTATATTTGTATCAGTCTAGTTATTCCGCTCCTTTAACCGCAGGCATCACTGCTAATTTAGTAGGGGTGGTAGAAAGTATAGAATTAGAATCTATATCGACTACCTCTATCCAAGGTTTCAAAGATTACTTTAATAATCATCTACCCTTAATTGTTACTTTATGGTTAATGGGTGCTACTGTATTTTTCCTTCGCTTATTAGGTGGCTTGATCTATATCCAACACTTGCGAAATCATTGTGTTAAAATAATGGATAATGTTTGGTTAGATACTTTAAAGAATCTTTCTAGGAAATTGCCAGGAGATAAATTTATTGCCTTAGCAGAGTCTAAATTGGTAAAAGTACCTCTGGTAATCGGTCATCTAAAACCCTTGATTCTTTTTCCAATCGGAATGATTAATCAACTAAGTCCGCAGGAGGTAGAAGCTATTTTAGCACATGAATTAGCGCATATCTCTAGAAATGATTATTTAATAAATATTATTCAATCCATCATAGAAACACTTTTTTACTATCATCCAGCGATCTGGTGGTTGTCTTGGCAAATCCAAACAGAACGAGAACATTGTTGTGATGATATTGCTATCAAATTAAATGGTAACTCGCTGAGCTATGCAAAAGCTTTAGTGCGATTGCAAGAATTAGCGAACGCCCCTACCCCGAGTTTTGCGATGCCTTTTGCTGGACGTAAGAACCAACTCTTAGGTCGAATTCAGCGTGTATTAAATCACCCACAAAAAAAATCCAATTTCATGGAAAAATTAATTGCAACCAGTTTGCTGACTGTTTTGGTTTTGTTCTTTTCTGTCAATGCTAATTCTTCTACTGCACCACTAGAAAAAGAAACTAGTGAAATCGTTAAAACAGAGAACAAGCCAACAAAAATTACCAATGTCAAAAAATCGAATAGTAAAAAGACGAACCCTATTTATAAGAATACCAAGTCAAAGCAAAATAAAAGTAAAGATACAAAGGAGTATGAGACTCCTTTGCTACAACGATTAGCAGATATTATACCTCTTCTTGAGAAGACAAAACTTTCTTCAATAGATACTTTACCAACTAAGTCAAAAAATTCTTCTCGCTATTCGTATCATTTTTCAAATGGAAAAACAGTAGAGATTGAATCAAAGAATGGAGAAGTCAACACTTTGAAAATTGATGGAAAACATATCCCTAAGAATGATTGGGATAAATACCAAGAAGAGTTAGCTTCTTTAAAGAAAGTACCAGTTCCTCCAGTTCCTCCGGCTCCGCCTTCAAGGAATAGGATGTCTCCTCCTACACCGCCATCTGCGCCTAGGTTTGCACCAGCGCCACCGCCAGCACCGCCCACTGCCCCAGTTCCACCGAATCGGTTATTGGGTAATTCTAGAAGAACTAGTCACATTACAAAAGAAGTAGATCGAGAAGGAAATACCGTTATAGTCATTCAGTCCGAAGATTCAAAAGAACCTATTCGAATTAAAGTGGATGGCGATGATCAATCATCCATAACCGTTAATGGTGAAGAACTAGAAGAAGATATTTTTATTAGCGAAGATGTTGATATTTCCTTAGCAGAACTATTTAGTAATGATGATCTGGCTACTCTAATGGAAGAGACCACCACTTATCAAATAGAGCAAGAAGACCAATATGAGAGAGAAATGAGACAACATGAGAGAGAAATGAGACAACTTGAAAAAGAAATGAGGCAGCTTGAAGAGGAAGAACATGACGAAGAAATGGCAGAATGGGAAAAAACGCTTGAAAAGGAAATGGATAAGTTCGGAGACAATATGGAATCTTTTGGTGAAGACATGGGCTCTTTTGGAGAAGCAATGGGAAAATTCGGAGAAGAGTTAGGAAAATCTATTGCAAAAGTGGTTATAGATATTCCTGAGGTAAAGGCCAATAAATT
>CALJIY010000475.1 GCA_937973945.1 uncultured Saprospiraceae bacterium
AATTTATTAACATATATTACAATAATAAATTAAATAGTTGCTTGGTCAAAAAAGTCTTATTTTTTTGTGATAAATGGATTAATTAACCATTTAATACCCGAATCAGGTAATTCACATGCTTTTTATGTCTATTTACTGAAGGTAGGAATATTACAACTGTACTTAAAAGGAGCACAATAATTTGACAATTTTAAAAACGGAGGAAGAATAAATTATTAGAGAGAAGGGATTGTTCTTTTAAAATCTAACTTAAGAAACCACTGTATTTCAGAGCTACTTAAACTTGATTCCTAGTAAAGCTAAATATTCTTAAGATAAAGAAAAAGCCTAGCCATATCTACAAGTATGGCTAGGCTTTTTAACGAAAAGTTTGGTTGAAAAATTCCGCTACAATTGGTAAGTTATTCTTTGATCCTTACTTCAAGCAAGCATGTACAAATCCAACAAACAAAGGATGTGGATTTTCAACCGTACTTTTTAATTCAGGATGATACTGGACACCTACGAACCAAGGATGTCCTTCCAATTCTACTACTTCAACTAGGTTCGTTTCAGGATTAACGCCCACAGGTATCAACCCTCCTTTTTCAATCACCTCAAGATATTGATTGTTAAATTCATATCGGTGGCGATGTCTTTCTTGGATAGTTGTGGCACCATAAGCTTGTGCAGATTTTGACTCTTTCCGTAAGTTACAGGCATAAGCGCCTAAGCGCATCGTCCCTCCTTTTTGTACGCCTACTTGATCGGGCATTAAATCAATGATTGGATGGGTTGGATTCTCTTCTACTTCTGTAGAGGCTGCACCTTCTAATTGGAGCACATGTCTGGAAAACTCTACTACCGCACACTGCATTCCTAAACAAATTCCAAAAAAAGGAATGTTATTTTCTCTAACATATTTGATCGCTTTTATCTTTCCCTCTATTCCTCGCTCTCCAAAACCTGGCGCTACTAAGATTCCATCAAAATCCTTTAAGCGCTTGGCTACTGTGTCATAATCTCCCTCCAATTGCTCGGAATGTATTGGCTCTACATGTACCTCACATTCGTTCATAGCACCTGCATGAATAAAAGCTTCATAGATGGACTTATAGGCATCCTGTAATTCGTTGTACTTTCCTACTAAACCAATATGTACCTCGTGTACGGGATTTTTTAGTTTTCCTAAAAACGCCTTCCAAGCCACTAAGTCTGGTTCTTTTTTATCTTTTAATCGAAGCTTGGTAATCACTTGCGTATCTAATTTTTCTTTAGACATGAGCAAAGGCACATCATAAATCGTATCTGCATCTATTGCTTCAATAACTGCTGACTTTTCTACATTGCAAAACAAGGCGAGTTTCCTACGTATATCGTCTGTTATTGGGTGTTCTGTACGACAAACTAATATATCTGGTTGAATACCAGCATTTAATAATTCTTTGACGGAATGTTGAGTAGGCTTAGTCTTTAATTCTTTAGCCGCTTTTAAATAAGGGATTAAAGTCAGATGAATGACTAAACAGTTATCACTACCCAAATCCCAACGCAACTGTCGCAAGGCTTCTAAGTAAGGTAGCGATTCTATATCTCCAACGGTTCCCCCTAGCTCTGTAATAACAATATCAAATTGATCATCTAGACCTAATAATTGTACCCTTCGTTTGATTTCATCTGTGATATGCGGTATTACCTGTACCGTCTTGCCTAAGAATTCTCCCGCCCGCTCTCTATCCAATACCGTTTGATATATTCTACCTGTTGTCACATTATTAGCCTGCGAGGTTGGGGTATTTAAAAAACGCTCATAATGTCCCAAATCCAAATCTGTTTCGGCTCCATCATCCGTCACAAAACATTCCCCATGCTCATAGGGATTGAGTGTTCCTGGGTCCACGTTAAGGTAAGGATCGAATTTTTGAATGGTCACTTTAAAGCCTCTGGCTTGTAGTAATTTGGCGAGTGAAGCGGCAATAATGCCTTTTCCTAATGAAGAAGTAACCCCTCCCGTAACAAAGATGTATTTAGTCATATATATTGATCGTCTTGATAGTCGTGATAATATCGTTACGGGGCGTAAAGGTAATAAATGATTTGGCATTCTACTCAAAATAATAAAGCTATTTAGAGAATAGTTTAAAAGGAGCAATTTTTTCCTATATTCGGCTTTGAAAGAAGTCAGTCGTCAGACCGCTGCGCTGTCAGATCGCCTTTGGCTGTCAGACGTATGATGTTGACTTAGGTACTCTTTATTGACTCAGACAGACTTAAGATAATCCTGTAGTTCTTTTTTAATCGGTCTACCCTAAGTGAAGCGACCGTCTACCATCTAAAGAATAGAGTCTGGGAGTCAACACCATAAGTCTGACAGCATTGCGTTCTGACTTCTGAAAGCGAAGCGTTCTGACCGCTAAAAAAATTCCTATGCAAATTAATTTATCCAGCGATACCGTTACTAGACCTACCCAAGCCATGCTACAAGCCATGCTGCAAGCAGAGGTAGGAGATGATGTTTTTCAAGCAGACCCAACGGTCAATGCCTTGGAAGCAAAAGGGGCTGCTTTATTTGGTAAAGAAGCGGCATTGTTTTGTCCTTCTGGGACGATGACTAATCAGATTGCGATTAAAGTACATACGCAAGCATTAGATGAGGTCATCTGCCATGAATATTCTCATATTTATCAGTATGAAACTGGCGGCTATGCTTTTAATTCTGGTGTAGCCCTGCAACTTTTGCCCGGGAAAGAGGGAAAGATTACGGCAGCGCAAGTGGAAGCGGCTATTCGACCTGTTTATGATTGGTTGCCTATTAGTAAATTGGTCTCTTTGGAGAATACCGCCAATAAAGCAGGGGGTAGTTACTATACCCTTGAGGAAATACAACCGATCTCTGAATTATGTAGAAAAA
>CALJIY010000476.1 GCA_937973945.1 uncultured Saprospiraceae bacterium
TCAAAGACGCGCTCGATTTCATCAATGCGGTAAGTGAGTCCGCGCGCTTGATGTGTAAGACGGTTTAATTCTGAGAGGGTTCGCTCAAAGTCTTCGCCGACATAAATGCCAAGCCGGGTCATCTGGGTGACTTGGTTACGAACAAATTTTGTCTTTGACTGTAATGAAAATCAGAGTTTTTTATTACACATTGGCTAGCAATTTCAAAAAATGAAAAAGATGAAATCAACTTTACTTTATTAAAAGCACCTGGTAAATGTTTAGTCAACCAATCTGCTGATGTGTCTTTAATAACAGAAAGTTTAGATTATTATCGCGCGCTGAAATAGTCAATCTTATAAGAAGAATGGGTTTTAGTAAGGGCAAAACAATAAGTTGAACATCTAGGACGGAATTTAAGCATCCCATCCGCTTTGCGGTTCATTCGCTTGAATGTCTTTAGACATTCACCCTACGGGTTCGCTCTTTCATCCTCATTTTTCCTTAAAAAACACTCCCGTAGCTAGGCTATGCAAGGATTTTTTAAGAAAAACTGAGAACAAAATCTTCTCGTCCAGACCAGCCCGCTGACGCAGTCGGGCGGGTGACCAACTTATTATTTCATCGTTACTAAGTTTGCAAGCGAAAAGTGTCGGACACTCCGACACTTTGGCTGACACTTCTTTAATTGACGCCCTATTGCCTCGATATACCGTATTCTAATACTAAAATTTGAGTTAAGGTCATGCTAAAATTGCAGTATTTACGAGGATATTGGAGTATATTTGTTAGTGGAAAATTACACAATAAAAATAAATGCTTAGAAAGTAGCTCTTTTTCCTCTAAGCAAAAACATAATACGTTCAAATAGTATGGAACCAACACTGTCGAGAAGTGAGATCCAAGAACTAAGAAAACCTACCTACAAAAAGATAGTTCGTGCCATGTGGCTCCTGCTAATCCTTGGAATCTTAGGCTTTGCACTCCTATTATTCTTTGCTTCTTCAGGGAAAATTCCCTCCTTCGAAAGCTTAGAAAATCCTAAAAATAGTTTTACTTCGGAATTATATACGGTTGATGGAACTACTTTAGGTAGTGGCTATTTTACAGAGAATAGAGTTCCAGTAGAATTTAGCGAGCTATCTCAAAATGTAGTCAACGCTTTATTAGCAACGGAAGATGAACGATATTATGAGCACTCTGGTATTGATTTAAAAGGCTTAGCTCGGGTAGGTGTAAAAACGGTTGTCTTGCAACAAAGAAGTGCTGGTGGAGGTAGTACCATCACGCAGCAATTGGCTAAATTACTGTATACCAATAAAAAAGAGGGCCAAGCTAAGAATGGAATGGAAAGAGGATTCCAAAAATTACGAGAATGGATTACGGCTTTAAAATTAGAGCGTACCTATACAAAGGATGAGATTATAAAAATGTACCTCAATGAATTTAATTTCATCAATGGAGCTTATGGTATAAAAGCTGCAGCAGAAACTTATTTCGGAGAAGGTCAAGATTCGCTAAATATCCAACAATCAGCTTTGCTCGTTGGTATGTTACAAAATCCATCTAGGTTCAATCCGCTTCGATTTGAAGAGCGGGCCACTAAGAGACGAGAAATCGTCTTGAAGCAAATGCAGAAAAATGGCTTCTTGACACAAGCTGAGTATGATTCTATTAGAGTACTGCCCCTTGGTATTAATTTTACGCGTAGTTCCCATAGAGATGGTATGGCGCAGCATTTTAGAATGGTCCTTCGGGATGAATTGAAAACTTTGTTGAAAGCCAAAGATGGTGCTCGAAAAAAAGCAGACGGTAGTAATTATAATATTTATCAAGATGGATTGAAAATATATACGACTTTAGATTCTCGGTACCAAAAACATGCAGAGTCTGCTATGATAGAACATATGCAGCAAATTCAGAAAACTTTTTGGAATGAATGGAAACGAGATGATCCTTGGACCTATAGAGATCGGGAAGATAGTCGAGAAGAACACGATCAAAAAATTAAGATTAGACAACGTACTTTAAAGCGTCTTTTACAAGAAACCGATTTATACAAAGGGCTTCGAAAAGAACATTTAGAACCTACGCTAGCAGAAGTACAAAAAAGTTTTTCAAAAATAAAAATTACAGACGCTGACCTAGAGTTGATGGCCAATGGCAATAAAGGCATTGCACAACTAGTCAGTGACGATGCAATCTCTTCTAAAAAAGCCACTCAATACCGAACGGTAATGAGAAATGGAAAATGGGATAAACTATTAAAGCAATGGAAGACATTCCAAGCAGAAGCAAAAAAGGCATTTGAGACACCTGAAAAAATGAAGGTATTTGCTTACAATGACAAAATGGAAGTAGATACCGTGATGACTCCATTAGAAGCATTAAAGTATCATCGAATGTTTTTGCAAACAGGTATCATGGCGGTTAATCCAATTAACGGACATGTAAAAGCTTGGGTGGGTGGAATCAATTTTAAATATTTCCAGTACGACCATGTTACTTCTCTCCGTCAAGTAGGCTCTACTTTTAAACCTTTTGTGTATGCGACAGCAGTTGGTAATAAAAACCTTTCTCCTTGTCAAAAAGTCTTGGATGTACAGCATACGATAGGGGTAGGTGATGGTCGATTTGCCTTAGATAAAGATTGGAGTCCTAAAAACTTCAGTGATTTCACTAACCAAGAAGTAACGCTATTAGATGGATTAAAAAAGTCTTTAAATTCTGTTTCTGTTTGGTTGATGAAAGAATTAAATAGTGCTAGACCTGTGGTGGAGTTGGTTTCTCAAATGGGAATTGATACTGATTCTAAATATTTAAATGGGCAAAAGAGAATACAAGCTGTTCCTTCCTTAGCATTAGGGGCAACGGATTTGTCCGTCCAAGAAATGACAGGAGCTTATACTACATTCGCCAATAATGGCTTCCATAATAAACCTATTTTCATTACACGTATTGAAGATAGAAATGGTAAAGAAATCTATAATAATCGTCCTGTAGAGAAACCTGCCTTGGATGCAACTACTAATTATATTATGGTAGAAATGCTAAAATATGCAGGTCGTGGCAAAAGAGGTTTTGGAGATATCAAAACTAAAGAATACGGAGGTAAAACAGGAACAACCAATGACGCAGTGGATGGATGGTTTATGGGTATTACGCCAAACCTAGTCGTAGGTACTTGGGTTGGTGGGGGAGATAAATGGATTCGGTTTAAACAAAAAGCAAATGGTCAAGGTGGTCGAATGGCAGCACCATTCTTTGCTAAGTTCTTGACCAGAATAGAAAATGATCCTGCGCTAAATTGGGACATAGAAGCTGAATTCTTCCGTCCACCAGGAGAAATTCCAATAGAATTAAATTGTGATCGATATGAGTCTAGCTCTCCTATAGAAGGGGAAGAAGATGGACTTATTCCAGAAGGAGATGACTTCTTCGACGATCCTTTTGGAGACGAAGAAGATGAAGAGGATGGTTTCTGGGATGAACAAGCAGCGCCAATAGATACTATTGGTATTTTTTAATCTACTACTAACTAGTTTTTTTTAAACCACATAGGTACATAGTACACATAGATTTGCTATGCTATGTGTACTATGTACCTATATGGTGAAAAAATCCTTATCCTACTTATTGTCTTTGAGTGTTTGTCTAATAATCGCCTTGATTATTATAATTAGCTGTCAGGATACTTCGCCTTCTTATCACTCAAATAGCACTACAACTCATCTTGGCTTTTATCACTGGCAAACGAACTTTGACATAAATCCAAGAGAATCCGAGTATATAGATTCTTTAGGCATAGATCGATGCTATATCAAATTCTTTGATGTAGATTGGGATTTTCAAAAACAACAAGCGACTCCTCATGCTTCTTTAGAAGTAAGTGCTAGCCTCCCCGCTTCTATTCAAATTGTGCCAACTGTTTTTATTACCAATCGAACGTTTCAACATATTTCAGATACAGCGATCGATCTATTAAGTGAGAGGATAGCGGATAAAATTTTACAGCAATGCACAAACTTTCCTACCCATCATATCCAATTCATTCAAATTGATTGTGACTGGAGTCTCTCTACCAAAGCTGCGTATTTTTCTTTTCTACAATCTTTACAAGATCAACTATCCGACAAAAACATTCAATTGTCTGCTACTATTCGATTGCATCAGATAAAATATGTAGACAGGACAGGGATTCCCCCAGTTGCTAAAGGATTGTTGATGTTTTATAACATGGGAGAAGTAAGCAATCCAACCACAGTTAATTCTATATTAGACCTTGCTATCGCAAAAAAATATACGACTTCTTTAAGTCAATACCCAATGCATTTAGATCTTGGACTCCCTTTATTCCAATGGGGGGTCTTATTTAGAAATGGAAAAATGATTCAATTAATCAATCAACTTCAAGATACCGAACTAGCCGATTCTACCCGCTTTGTGGCTACCTCATCCTTACAATGGGAGGTATTAAAAGATACTTACTTAAATGGCTTGTTTTTGTATGAAGGAGATTTTATAAGATTGGAACGTGTGACTAAAAATGAACTATTAGCAGCAGCAGAACTTTTACAAATTTATTTTTCTGGAAAAGAATTTGATCTACTTTTTTATCATTTAGAAGAATCCGTATTAGCTGATTTTAGTGTTGCTGACTTGAAGGAAGTGGAACAGGAATTTATCAAATAACTCTCTAAAAAAACAAGCGCTGCGCCACCCGAAAAGTATTAGCATGTGCCTCTACTATATGTGCTAATTTTTCAGAATATCCACCACCCATACTGATAGCTACTGGAATCCCCTGCTGCTTACATGCCTTCAATACCACTTCGTCTCGCTCTTTACATCCTTGTAGACTGACACTTAATCGACCTAGTTTATCTGAAGCAATAATATCGACTCCTGACAAATAAAAAATAAAATCTGGCTGTACGTCTTCTAATAATTTTGGCAAGGTATCTTTTAATGTTTTTAAATAAAGTGCATCTTCTGTTTTATCTGGCAATCCAATATCTAGATCCGACGCTTGCTTCCGAGCTGGATAGTTTTTTGCGCCATGCATACTAAATGTAAAGACACGAGGTTCGTCTTTAAAAATTTGAGCAGTTCCATCTCCTTGATGCACATCTAAATCAATCACTAATATTTGCTGCGCTAATTGATGCCGCAATAAGTAATTAGCAGCGATGGCTATATCATTTAATACACAAAAACCTGCGCCTTTATAGGTATAAGCATGATGGGTTCCACCAGCCACATTCATCGCGATGCCATAGGCTTGCGCATATAATGCACACTCAATGGTCCCATTCGAAATATGTCTGCCTCTGGTAATTAATTGGGCAGACATCGGAAATCCAATCTCTCTTATTTCTTTTCTACTAAGTGTTTGATTTTTTAATTTCTCCCAATAAGCGGCATCGTGTGTCCAAAGAATGCTTACTTCTGGTAGTAGCTGCGGATGAAAGAAATTATCTTCTGTAATCGTTCCTTCATAAATTAGTTGCTCAGGTATTAGCTCGTATTTCACCATAGGAAAGCGATGCTTTTCTGGTAGCTGATATTTATATATTGGAGAATAGGCTATTTTGAGCATTTTGGATACAGATATTTTTTTGCAAAAATAGCAATAAAAAATCCCCTACCAACATTCCTGTTAGCAGGGGATATAATCTAATCCATCGAAGACAATATAAACTTTGGGGGAATATTAAAATTTACTACTTAATTTTTAGTTACCCCCCGTTTCTTCTACTTCTAAAGAACATGTTTCTTTTAAAGCATCTAATTCTTCTTGACTATTTAAAGTCATTTGTGTTCCATCTGTTAGCTCGACCGTTAAAGGAAAACCAATCGTTGCCTTTGCTCCGTCCTCCGCATCAGGATTAGCTTCTTTCCATGCTTGTATAGCTGCTCTCTTACCAGCTCTATCTTCTACAGTAGCAGTAGTACCGTCAGGTAATACGATTGTTACTGGATAAACAGGCTTAAAGCACTTATTACCTCGTCCGCCTCTATTGCCACCTTTGCCACTACCACAAGTTTCTTTTAGTGTTGCCAATGATTCTTCCGAATCAAGTGTCACTATAGAACTGTCTCGTAGTTGCACTTCAAAAGGGAATACTAGAGATGGCCTTTCTGTTGCATCTGGGTTTGCCTCTTTCCATGCTTCCACAGCTGCTTTCTTAGCCGCTTTATCTTCTACAGTCGTCGTAGTACCATCCGCAAAAGTTATTGTTACAGGATAAATAGGTTGAAAGCATTTATTACCTCGACTACCTCTATGCCCTTTATCTCCTCCTCTAGCATTCTCTGTAGATTGTTCCGTATCAGCAGTAAAGTTTTCTGTCAATTCCTCCATACCTTCTTTATCACAAGAAGTAAGGATCATAGCAATTGCAAAAACGAAAAATAAACTTAATTTTGAAATTTGATTTAACATGGATTCTAATAATTTTAAAGTAAATGAAGCTTTATTAACAGTCGGGCATCTTTACTTTACGGTTAATAATTTTGGCCGCGATTAATATCGGTTGGGTGATTTATTATCTGCAACCTTTCCCCCTTATAAGTCAGATGCTTTGCCGATGTACTCAAAAAATCAAAAAAAAAATCAAAAAATTTGTAAGTGTGTCTATTCTAGTAGTATTTTCGTTATATTTTTTATTTAAGCATACTATGTTTCTTTCCATATAAATCATTTTAAATGAACGATCTTACATTGTGGGGCAAGCTAAAGGAAGGAGACAGAGCTGCATTTGAAGAAATTTATAGGACGCATGCAGCTACCTTATTGAAATACGGTAGAAAATTTTCTAGGAATGATCAACTAATAGAAGATTGTGTACAAGATTTGTTTGTGGAGCTCTGGCGGAATAGAGAAGGATTGGGTATGACAGATTCCATTCACTGCTACTTATTGGTCGCACTTCGAAGAAAAGTGATTAAAACCTTATCTACTACCCAAAAAAGATTATCCGAAGCCGAACCTACCGAGGTAGATTTTGACACAGAAATAACAGTCGATCAACAATTGATTGCAGAGGAATTATCTTCAGAAAGAGCCGCTCAGCTAAAAGAGGCTATGGAAAAACTAAGCAAACGACAAAAGGAAGTCATTTACCTGAAATATATCACTGGTTTAGATTATGAGGATATTAGTGAAGTGATGGGCTTGAATTATCAATCTGCTAGAAATTTAGTTTCTGCCGCATTGCGGGCTATGAAGAAGCAGATTTTGATGTTTTTCTGGGGTTTTGCGTTTTAAGAGGATAGGAGTGTTATGATAGTGAACACAGAGGCACTGAGCACACAGAATAATTTTTAAACGCTGTGTGCTCAGTGTCTCTCTGTTCAATCAACTATTTATACAGCTTCATATACCGTGTAATATACTTACCGATCATATCAAATTCCAAATTAATAGTAGAACCTATTTTTAGCTGATGGAAAACCGTATTTTCATAGGTATAGGGAATAATCGCTACAGAGAAGGTATTATCTTTTGGATCGCAGACGGTCAAACTCGTTCCATTTATGGTCACCGATCCTTTATCTATTAATAACCATTCCGGTTTTAAATCATACTCAAAGGTAAAATACCAACTCCCATCTGCATCCTTTATACCTATACATGTACCCGTTGTATCGACATGCCCCTGCACAAAGTGCCCATCTAGTCTAGCACTAGCCGACATCGCTCGCTCTAAATTAACGACCTCCCCTACCTTCCAAGTACCTAAGTCAGTGCGCACTAATGTTTCTTCAATAGCTGTTACCGTGTGGGTGTCCTCTTCTAAAGCAATCACCGTCAAGCAAGCTCCATTATGGGCTATACTTTGATCGATTTTTAATTCTTTTGAAATAGGCGACTCGATGGTAAAATGTTTATTAGTCCCTTCGACCTCTATTTTTTTAATCGTTCCTAATGATTCTATAATACCTGTGAACATATGCTTTTTTAAAAATGATGAATTCTATTCTCTTGATAAATTAATATCTACTATAATACTTTTTCTAGATAAATTGTTTTACAAAATCCATCATTTACTATACCAGCTCACCTCTATATCATCCACATATATAGGTGTAGCGTCTGGATTCCAGAGATATACCTTTATCTGATCCGACAGCAATTTGGGCGATGGGATGCGTTGTTCAAAACGAAGTTGTTTCCAAGTTCCTACTTGGTCTTCTTTTTGAAAAACAGGTAGATCATGATAAGCGAAAGACTTATATTTTGACTCAAAGGAAATAACAGCTTTGGCCGTATGTGCATTGAGATTAATATTATTCGAGACATATACCCAACAAGATAATTGGATATAGGCATTTTTTTGATGTTGAAAACTATTCATCCATCCATTAAACCCGTTAGCGAAGGCCAATTGCTTATCTAAGCGAAGACTATACTTTCCAGTTTTCACAATGGTAGAATCTAGATTTAGGGTAGAAGCTGCATCCTCAAAGTCTATTTTTTGCAAAATAGCCGCATCACCATAAGCTGGGTCAAATTCAAATAGACAATTTTTATTTTTTATTTCTTGCCAATCGTGTCCTGTTTCTAAGCACTCTATTAGTTTAAACCGCTTGTCTGCTAACAATCGCTCTAAGGGCATATTAGATTCATCTTTTGAGAACCAATCATCCCATAGTACGACACTCTTTTTAGGAATGGGTTCGCCTGTAAAAAGTTGGGGCGTATAGCGATGTTGCGCAGGATCAAACCAATCTATATCCAATGCCAACCCTGGATGAATGGCATCAAAATAATAGGTATAGTCTGGATATTGAGGAGCATATTTTTCGATTAATGCCGTCTGTCCTCGCTGTGCAGGTGTCGGTGCTAGGTGATAAGGAATATCTATACTCTTATCTAAATACCAAGCCATCATAGCTATTAGTATTCCAAAAATCGGGAAGTGTAATTTGGAAGATAATGGACTAACTACTAGATTAATCGCTTGTACAATGATTAATGAATATAAAGGTAAGACGCCTATGAAAACTCTGGTTAAGCCAAAGGAATTGAAAATCCCAAATTTCCAAAAGATGGAATGGGCGATAAAAAATGCCACTGATATTCCATATACTAACCACAACTCTTCTTTTAAAAAAATAGCTTTTCCACGTAGATAATTGATCCATTTTATCGCTCCTGCTATCAGACCAATGACTAATACGATTGGTGAAAAATCCCCCATCACTTGGTGCATCTTATTAGCATAATGCCAAAAATCGCCTGCCCCATAGGCCCCTTCTACTGTTGCATAAGGCATTTTATTAAAAACCCATAAAAAATCTTGATAATAAAAATAGCCAACTAGACTATATACCACATGCCCTGTTGCTAATAATGGAAGGAGATACCACCAACGTTTTAATAATAAATAGATGGCTAGTACACAAAAAACGATTAAACCTTCTGATCGCACAAAAGGCAAAAAAGATAATAATAAGACTGCGAGAAAAGGCTTTTTCTTAACAAATAAATAGATGCCTAACATCAACCAACATGCAAACATTGGTTCTGTCAAACCAGACAAGACATGAGAAATATTCATCGGCGCCGTCATCATCGGAAAAATAACGAGCCACGAATTTGGAATAGCTAAGGCTTTACCCAATCGCCAAGCCAAGTAGGTACTACCTAATAATAAAGCAACATTGAATAACTTCATGGCTACGAATCCGCCCTGCGCTACTGGTGCGGCAAGTAGTACAAATACAGGCTTGGCCCAATGGTTCAGAAAATTCTCAGGATGAATAAAGGCATATTTAGCAAATAGATAGTGATAGATTGCATCCCCCCAATCACCAGTCCCTTCAGTCATAATCGCCAAGTAGATCATCACAATTGCAAATAAGCCAAGGATACTATATACTAATCTATGTTCTTGTTGCTGAGTCATTTAATTTATTCCAAGTAAAGTCTAATACACCAGCAAATTAACGGAATGTTTGGGAAGATTGACTGCTATCAAAGGATATATACATTAATTATTTTTTCTATTTATTTTAAAAATCTTAATGTATGGCAAGGGTTTTGTATTTTCTATGGCAGATATAGTCTTTGATATATAATCAAAGAATTTGTTTAATTCCATTGTGTCAAGAGTTTTAGTAGTGATCAACTTGGTCATTACTAGTTGGTATTCTATGAGAAAAACTTAAGCTACGATGTAAGAATATGTTTTAACATGTTCTAAAAACCTCCTAAACAATGTTAATAGATATTATTTTTGTGTTAATCATCGGGTATGGTTTTTACCTCGGTTTTTCACAACGTGTTATTCGAACTTTCTCCCTTAGTGTCTTAGTCATTCTTGCCTTACTCTTATCCATTAACCTGGCTCCCATGATTTCCAATTTCTTAAGTCCAAGGCTAAATGTAGATGGGGGAATTGTCTTTTTTATTGGATTGCTTGTTAGCTTCTTTGTAGGGGTTATTGTTATCCGAATGCTAACTAGTTGGATAGAAAGTGTGGTCAATAAGGAGAATGTTAACTTAGCTACTCAATTAGGGAGTGGTCTCATTATGGGCTGCCTGTTATTGGTGGTATACGGATTGGGCATAGAGGCGGTAGATAAGATCTCTGGTATTGATAAACAAACAAAGCGGGAATCTATTACTTATGACTTTGCCAGCGAATTTCCTAGTGTTGCTAAAAAAGGAATCGCTTCTGTTCAACCTGTTGCTAAAGAATTTTGGACTTATATCTCTGGTAATGTAGAGAAAAACTATAAAAGAACAGAAAAATATAATAAACGAGCCCGCAGAAATCGGGATTAAAAATAATTGCTTCTCCACACTTTTTTTGAATTTTATTGAATATAAAGCAAAATTGGTGCAGCTTGATCCGACCACTGAAACAGGCTGGCCGCTAATAGCTTTGAGTCATACGTAGCCGCCAAATTTATTTGGCAGGCTCTATATAATTCTTTGATTATTAGTATTTTAAACCTACCAAATAAATTTGGTGGTTACGTAAAACGCATTAACGGTCAGCCTGTGAAAGTGATCGGATCAATTTGAATACATTAAAGGAGCATCTCCTTAACTCTGTAAAAAGAACGGTGCCGAGGCTAACGCTTATATTTCCCCTTCCAATAATAAACTTCCCTTTACAATCAAATATTGAGCGGCTATATAAGTAGCCATAATCAAAAAGCCCGTATAAGGTATAGTTGCCTTCTTAAATTGACTAATACCGATCAAGGAATCAGAAATAACAAAAAGTAACACCCCAATAAATAGATATTGAAAAGGAATTTTTGGTATTGCTTTATACAAATTGAAACAACTAAGCGCCATCATGGTAATCACTCCACTATACACCATGACTGGCAACCTAAATGCCGTCGGCATATCATACCATAAATTATACGTGTTCCAGATAAAATAAAGTAGAAATGGAAGTGCGACCCACGCTTGCTTTCTTAAAAATCCATTACGCCCTGCATATTTCCAAAAAGCAATAAAGTAACATAATTGGGTAACTAAAAAACTCCCCAAGCCTAAGAGAAAGAATAATTCTTGATTAGCTCCATCAAATCGTAGCATCAAAAAAGTATCTCCTAAGAAGGCAAAAAACAATCCTACTAAGATGAGCGTAGTATACCGATTCTGCTTTCTATTATTCCAAAAATGAAAACCTAGGGAGATCATTAGTAAGGGCTTACTAATGTAACTTAGGAGTTGGTTAGGAAAAATATTTGCATAAAGATTAACGAAGGCTGCTGCGAAAAATAAATAGAGCCAGGTGTTTTTTGTATTCATTACTTTAAATTTAAAATATCGGCTTCGTCTCAATATCCAAATACTCATAACGCACTTTTGACAAATACAATCCCTCAGGAGGTGCCAACACAAACACAGGTAAAGTATGCTCTAAATTGATCGCCTTTGCTATATCTTCTATACTTATCTTTCCACTACCAACGGCTAACAAATTAGCGACTATAATACGAATCATGCCTCTTAAAAAACGATTAGAAGAAATACCTAGCTCCAATCTGTTTTTACTGGGTTCTTTCCATTGGATCGTACTTACTTTACAAATAGTCGTCTCATATATATCTGGTTGTTTACAAAAAAATCTAAAATCTTTTACCCCTTGTAATAAAGCTGTCGCTTTCTTCATCTTTTCCATGTCTAAAGTATCTATCGGATAATAACTACTAAGATTGGTTAAGAATGGATTTTCAACACTATGAATATAATAGGTGTAGCTTCGCTCGACTACCTGCAACTGTGCTTTTGCATTTCTGGCTACTTCGATCATGTCATACACTCTTATATCCGAAGGTAGCATTTTATTTAATCTAAATATAGGATCATAAGTAAAAGGTTCTTTTGTTCGGAAATGACAAAAAAATTGGCTAGCATGCACGCCTGCATCAGTTCTACCACAGCCTTTACAGGCTATTTTATAGCCAAGCATTTTGGATATGGTATCTTCTAAGGTGGCTTGTACCGTTCGGACTTTTAATTGTCGCTGCCAACCCCTATATTTTGACCCATTATATGCTAGGTGAAGAAAATATTTCATAAGGCAAAGGTAAGGAATCGGATTTAGACCACAGGAAATAAATAGTCTACTCCTTCCTAAACAATAATACCCTTCAAAACTTGTTTTTAATACATGGCAAAAAGGTATAGCAGTTGGATTCTTTTTTTTCTATTCTACACCAGTGTAGTAATGGCCCAGCATAGCTATCCATTAATTTTTCATACCTCCAAAGAAGCGACTGCCATTCTAGATCAATTAGATTATCCAAGGACGATACAAGATAAAGCAATACTTAATCCTACATTAAAAACGCTATTACAAGAATTTCACAATCAAGGCTACTATGCTGCTTCTATAGATAGTATCCACCAACAAGACAGCACCTTTCATACCTACTTCACGCTTGGTCATGCCTACAATGATTTCCGAATAACAAATGGAAATATTCCTGAAGAATACTCGAGCATTCACCGATCCTTTAATGCCGTCCTTTCTTATGAACAGGTCAAAATATTACAGGAAAACCTTTTGGATAATGTCGCTGATTTTGGACATCCATTTGCGACTACCTGGTTAGAGGAGATTCAAATTAATGGCCCTACGATCAAAGCAAAACTTTTTTGGAATCCTGGTCCAACGATTACCATTGGCACCTTAAATATAGAAGGCACTCCTTTTATCAGCACGAATTATCTGGCAAATTATTTAAACATTCATCCAAATCAGCTTTTCAAAAAAACGCAAATAAAAGCGGCTTTTTCCAAATTGCAAGAATTACCCTTTTTGCAAAGTACCCGTACACCTGCCATCTTATTTAAAGAAGATGTAGCGAATTTGTATTTTTTCTTAGCACCCCAAAAAGCGAACCGCTTCGATTTTTTAATTGGCGTTTTACCCAATAATCAAGAAACGGAAAAGGTATTAATTACCGCAGATATAGATGCTGCTTTTTACAATCAGTTTGGAAAGGGAGAGGAAATCTTTTTTAAATTTGAACAGCTACGTGCAGAAACACAGCAACTAAAACTAGCCACTACTTATCCTTATCTTTTGAATACGCCTTTAGGCGTTCACTTTGAGTTTGGCTTATTTAAAAGAGATTCTCTTTATAGAGATTTAAATTGGGATATTGGTTTGCAATATCAATTTGAAAGTCAACATTATTTGAAAGTGTTTTCAAAAAACACTAGCACTACCCTATTGTCGATTGACCAGATTAATTTACAACAAAATAGACAATTGCCTGCAAACTTAGATACTCGTTATAGTGCTTTTGGGCTAGCCTATGGAATTGAAAAACTAGACTATCGTTGGAATCCTCAAAAAGGTTGGGCGGCTAGCTTTTTAGGCAGTGCGGGGTTCAAAGAAATAAAACGGAATGCCAATATAATAAACGCCTCCTCTGTCGATTTTGATTTTAATACGCTCTACGACCAATTGGAATTAAATAGTTTTCAGTATCAATTACAGCTACAAGT
>CALJIY010000477.1 GCA_937973945.1 uncultured Saprospiraceae bacterium
ACCTTGTGGGGTGCAAGAAAATTTCGGTAAAGCTATCAATTGTCAAGGACAAGAGATTTGTTTATTTGCGCTAATCGCTCCTCCTCCAAATTACGACCCAGAAGTCTGTAATGCCATTCAAACAGGAATAGGAACGGAGACCGTAGTATATGAACTTAACCCACCTAACAATAATCAATGCGATCAAGAAGGACAAGTCTTTTTTGAAAACTGTGATAATGGAGAATTATTTTATTTTATTAGAACTACAGATGGGCGTGTCTTTGATCCCTATTTAGGAGCGGGTATATCCTTTAATTTTGAAAGAGGGCAACAAGTAAAGTTTGCCTACGAGGCCGCTAATTTTTCTTCTCCTTGTTCACAAGCACAGCAGGCGATAACACTTACCTGCATAGAATTAGTGGAAACGACGAATGATTTATTTACTCGTTATGAATGGTTATCTGGCTTGGTCGATCAAACGAATTGCGAAGGCACCATCATTTTGGAATATGAGCAGGGAGCATTTAATTTTATATCCATTCGACAAGGAGATAGTTTAAAATTACACTTCGAAGATGGTACTTTTTATTGCGAAAATTCAGTTAATTATGAATGTATATCGGCATACAATTTAGGAGACCCTATTAATTCTTGGGAGTGTACTGGGGGAAGTGACGGTTGTGCTTATGCAGAACTCATTAGGCTCAATCCTTGTGATCCCGAAATAATAGAAACGGCACTTTATGAATACAATGGCAATAACTATATCGTAACGATACCTGATCCTTCTTTAATAGACGCGGGGCCTGTGGTTAGAAATTGTAACGATGGATCTGTATTCTGTACGGTATCTATCTTCTCCAATTCTCAAATTTGTAATGATTTTTTCGATAGGGCGACCAAATTAGAAGTATTAGCTAGTAGAGCCGATTGCTCTAGTTGTTCTGAAATTTCCGTAGGTGGAGGATTGAGAGAAATTGTTATTAGTAACTTACGGACCGCTGCTTCTCCACATGAAGCGATAGAAATTCTGTCTGTACAATATATTAATAAAACTACAAACGTCGGCGGGTTTGCTCAACTTTGCTCAGAAAGTATTTGTCCTCTACAGCCTGGTGACACCGTTTCGATACCAGTAGAATTTGAGAATGGAAATAATGAATTTGAAGTACGCGTTACTTTTAAAGATGGACTAACTTGCCTATATAATATTACACTAGTAGAGATAGAAGACTGTATTTGTCCAGCAGTATATATGCCCGTTTGCGGAGTGGATGGAAAAACGTATGGGAATGCTTGTGAAGCGGGTTGTGCAGGTGTGGAGATTGCTTCAGAAGGAGCATGTGGTGGAAATAACAATGCTATTTTTAATGACTATCCTTGGTTATTAAATATCGTTAATCCCAACACTTGCGATATTGATGGTATTACTGTTTATCAGCAAGGCATTTATTCTTATGTATTAGTAGCAGATAAAGAGGGTGGGGCAATTCTATACAATCAAGACGGTCAATTTTATTGTCAAAATAGTAGCAACTATGATTGCGTAGCAGCTTATAACCTAACAGGGAATCTCACCGGTTTTTGGCTTTGTAATCCAGAACTCAATTGCCCACAAGTAGAAGTTTGTGGGATAGACGGTAAGATATATCCTACGCCTTGTGCTGCCGCAGAAGCAGGGGTAACAGAAGCTTCTATTGATTTAAGTCCGTGTCAACAAAATATGGACCAATGCACGATTACACTTTCTAGCAGAAATTGTAGAAGTATAGGTATATACGATGAAGCGGACAACTTACTAACTATTTTAGATCCAGGTGTAGTTCCTGCCATTATGGTGCCTTTAGAAACTTGGGTAGATCCAAATCCATTAGTAGAAGGTGCTAACCGAACTTATATTTTTAAGGAAGGTAATTTTGAGGTCGGACGTCAAACTGCTTCTTGTGAAAATAAGGAGATTGATGTAAGACTTAACTATCCTAGCGGTTGCTCTGATGCTGCGGGTATTACTTTCTTGACAAATACGGGATGTAGAGATTTAAATAAATTTAGCACAAGTGGTATTTTATTAGGCTCAGCTTCACCAGGCGAAGTCTTAACATTAGGTTCCAATGTCATAAATATTTTAATGGCAGGAACAGACACATTAAGCGTCGAAGTAGCCTTTGGATTTATGGAGCGAGAGATTGATACAGGAGGCTGTGGTGGAAGTAACGATGCCATTTTTACTGACTATCCTTGGCTATCAGATTTCGTGAATTCGTCGAACTGTACTTCAGAAAAAGTGGAGATTTATCAAACAGGTATTTATAAATATCTATTGGTAACAGATGCAAACGGTACAGCTGTTTTGTATAATGACCAAGGACAGTTTTATTGTCAAAACTCGGCAGGCTATGATTGTGTAGCTGCCTATAATTTAGGCGCACCTATTGATACTTGGACTTGTGAACCAAATCCTCCTTCAGAAGTTTGTGACTTATTGACTGTTATAAATATTGCTCCCTGTGACCCAGCTATCGAAGAAATGGCAGTCTATGAATATAGAGGCAAACAATATCTAGTAACCGAACCAACGACTAATACAGGTATCCAAGATTTGGAGATTACTGCACTTGATTGTGAAACAGGAGAATTGTTTTGTGCCGAAGGAGAGCTACTAGCTAGTAATCCTGATCTATTATTGTGTGGGCTGTTTTTACAAGAAGCGACAAAAGGTTTTGTCGTATATAATAGAGAACGAGATTGTGATTTCTCCTGTGCTCAATATACAGGAACTATAATTAAAGATGGATGTGGTAGACTATTTATACAAGCAGAAGGCTTAAACGACTATGGAGGTTTGATAGAAGTTAATAGTCAAACAGAACCGTCAATACCAAGCGTTGGCTCTATTATACAATTTAATTTTGACCGTACCATAGCAGGTTTAGGGATTCCTAGCTGTGGAATAGAAAGGCCTATAGTTGATGTTGGAACAATTGAATGCTTAAACATTATCGAACATGGTGTCCCTCCTGGACAGTGTCAGATTTCAATTACCAATACCTCTTGTAGAAGCATTAGTATCTATGATGAAATGGATAATTTAGTGACGACTATTATAGGAACTAGTCCACCTAATCCTGGTATACCTAATCCGCCACTACTCACTTTTGATGATCCTAATTTTTTGTCTAACGAATCTACTAGAAAATACATCTTTAAGATAAATGAACTAGTGATTGGCAGTGCTACCGTTTCTTGTGCTAATCCTCAAATTAATGTGGTCAATAACTATAGTTTTCCATGCGATAATAATCCTGTAGGTTTTCAGTCCTTTACTAATATTGGATGTAGAACCATTGATGTATTCGATACGCAAGGTACTATAAAGAAATCTGCAGCACCAGGCGAAATATTTGACTTAGATGTAGGGTATGAAATCTACATCTTGAAGGCAGGCAATGATACCTTGGTCGTATCCTCCAATCTTCAAGGAAGAGAACTTAATTCTGGTGGTTGTTCTCCAGACAATCTTAACTTGACGACGCTACCAGAAGAGTTTGGTCTTTTTACAATAATCTATTCCATCTGTGAAGGAGATACATTGACTGTACCTAATCCGCTTAGATCATTTATTTGCAACAATCCTTCAGGGCCTGCTCCACCAATCGGTACGCCGCCACCTATTGATGTGATACCTCAAGTAATAAATTCTACCCCTCAATGGCAGAGTAATGGGGAAGATAATTTTTCTACTAATGCTGGTCTTACGGTTAGTTTTTATCCGAAAGAAACAACAGAATTTATTGGTTTTTGGCCAGCAAGTCAATGTTCTGGTGGAACAATACCACCCCTTGGGCAACCTGTACATTATTTAGTAATTGTTAATAATGGAGTGGATTGTCAAACTACAGAAAATCCTACTTTC
>CALJIY010000478.1 GCA_937973945.1 uncultured Saprospiraceae bacterium
GTATCCCATCAACAGGCGCACAATTTAATGAATTAGCAGAAGATCCAATGAGTATTGTGACCAAAGCAAAAACATTGGGGGCTAACTATGTCATGTGTGCATGGATACCACACGGGGAGCTAGGTTCTTTCAATATCGAAGATGCCAATAAAGCCATTGAAGTGTTTAATGCGGCGGGGAAAGTATTAAAAGAAAACGGCTTAACTTTCTGCTATCATCCACATGGCTATGAATTCAAATCATACGGTAATGGAACGCTTCTAGATCATATCATCACTAGTACCAATCCAGAATACGTTTCTTTTGAAATGGATACTTATTGGATTCAATTCGGTGGCGGTGATCCTGTTAGCTTGTTAAAAAAGTATAGCGACCGATGGAAATTACTCCATCTAAAAGATATGAAAAAAGGAACGGCCAAAGATTTAACTGGTAATTCTAATGTAGAAAATAATGTACCACTTGGAACAGGAGAAATAGATATAGCAGGTATATTAAAAGAAGCAAAGATGATTGGCATTGCCCATTATTTTATTGAAGATGAAAGTAGTGCTGTGGTAGCGCAAGTGCCTAAGAGTATTGCTTATTTAAAGAGTTTGACATATTAGTTTTTTGAAGATGTTAGATATCAGACCGTTCTAGTTAGCTTACGCTACCAGAACTGTCAGAAGTCAGATGCATGATGTTGACAGCGTAATGTGTCAACATCATACGTCTGACTTCTGACAGCGCAGCGATCTGACTTCTGACCGCTATTAAAATCAATCAATGACGACATCATTTACCAAAGCCATCGAGCAGTTTTTTTTACAACCAGATACGCCCATCCAACTCAATCAGTTTGAAGAACTTTTACCTTCTTCTGATATATCAAGAGACATTACGATTGATAATTTGCAACCCGTATCTGCCAGATTATTAAATACCTTAAATGCTGCTAGTGATCAAATCCAAACAGGGTCTATTGCCTTAATAGATTTATTGAAGTTGAGGGCACAGTTTTATGAAGCCAGAGACCGTTTAATCGTGTTGGAGAGAAAAGAACGACAAGATGTAATTGATTTAAAGAATTCCACAAAGTGGCATGAGCGGAGCAAATTTGTTCGAATATTTGTGAACAGCGATGCTGGAGATCAATTGGATCAAGAGGAAGCAGAGGCGAAAGAAGTGACTTCTACAAAAGTACAATTCTTCGAAAGATTGGAGGATTTGGAATCCATGATTAACTACCACATTATAAGTACCGGGGAAAGAAGTTCTCCAGTCTTTAAAGAAACTGTTGCTCAGTGGAGAACGATCGGTCAATTAGAAAAAGATGCGCGTAAGTCTTTAGAGTATATTAATGCAGCCTATTCCAATCTCCCGTCCAGTTCCATGTGTATGAGTTGTGGTCGAAGTACCTCTTGCAATACTAATAGAAGTGAAAGGTATTTGGCATCAGGTAGTACGCAATTAAAAAATCAACTGAATACTTTAACGCCTTGGTACAACCGACTTACGGCAGAAGTGGAAGGAACTATTGATAAAGCAAGGGCTGCGGTGTTGAAAGAGTAAGGTTTTATAAGTTCAAACTCAAGTGTCAAGTTCAAGTATAAATAGAGTGTCAGGTAATAAGGTGGTAAAAATCCGTTGTTAATTATAATCCGTTGTTGAAAAATGCTTAATAACGGATTAAGTTTAACAACAATTTTTAACTAGTTAGAGAAATGAATTCTACCATTTTTTTATCTGACAATCTAAAGACTGCTAAAGGGTTGACAATGAAGGCATGAACGGACAGGCTTGAACTTTTCTTTACACTATTGGATATTATAGAACAGAGAACAGAGAACAGAGAGCAGAGAAGAGAGAATAGAGACGTATTTCGTTCAAAGAATGACGAAAATCCGTTGCTTTCTAACGTAAACAGCTCTACTTTCTGCTCTCGCTTCTCTGTTCTTTACTCATTTCCAGTAGTGTAAACTTTCTTTACAGTTTTCAAGAATTTGTTTGAGAAACAAACTGCCCAAAGTGCCAAAGGATGCCAGATGGATCATGTACAAAACACTCTCGACCCCAATCCCAATCTTTGATAGGGGAGAGTCTTGCCCCTTTAAATCTCTGGGGTAGTTCTTTAAGTGTTAAATCTTGATAGCATTGCTCGACATCTGCTACTTCTATAAACACCATAGAATTATTTATCCAGTCTTTCACATAATAATCTTGTAAATAAAAACTAAGCTGCTCATTCACTTTAAACAGACTCATCTTTTCAGAGATAATAACCTCTTCAAAGTCTAGGGCTGCATAAAAGGCTCTGGATAATTCATAATTTTTGGCACCGATAAAAGGCCTAATGTTTTTTGCTTGATGGTTCATTTTGTTAGTTAGATGTTATGTTACGCGGGATACTAAGAACTGCTCACAGGTAGAAAATTATTCGTAATCGTCGGATGAGAAGTCGTGCCGTAGGTACGAAATGTTGGTAGAAAAGAAGAATGTTTATTGATTCCCGTACCGTAGGTACGGCATGTGAATTACTCTTACTAGACATTTTATTTTGAACCACAAAAGGAACAAAAGAACACAAAAGTAATATAGTGAAAACCCTTATTTCTTTTGTTCCCTTTTGTACCTTTTGTGGTTTAATCATATTTTGCCTAGTAGTATTCTTTTAAAACCAGCTCATCTATTAATTTTCGTGTTTTCGTGCCAGATAAACAATCTCTAATCACAAAAAACAAAACAAAAATAATGCAGATAAGAAAAAATAAATTTAAACAACAATTAGCAAAAGGACAAGCAAGTTATGGTATTTGGAATGGCATCGTAGATAGTTATGCGGCAGAAATTTGTGCGGGTGCAGGCTTTGATTGGGTCTTAATAGATGGGGAACATGCGCCTTTTGATTTAAGGACTATTGTGCATAACCTACAAGCAATACAATCCTATGAGGTGCCAGCTATTGTAAGAATTCCATCTGCGGATCCTGTTTTAATGAAGCAATTATTGGATGCAGGCGTACAGTCTATTTTAGTCCCCATGATTGAGTCAGGAGATCAGGCGGAGTTAATTGCCAAGGCGATGGTCTATCCGCCAGAAGGAATTAGAGGGGTAGGGACGGCACTCGCAAGAGCAGCCCAATGGAATCGAGTAAATGATTATTTTAAATTGGCCAATCAAGAGATGTGTTGTATTGGCCAATTAGAATCTATCAAAGGCGTGGATGCCTTGGATGATATTTTGGCCGTGCAAGGCTTGGATGTGGTCTTTTTAGGACCCGCAGATTTAGGCGCTACCATGGGTTATCTTGGTCAGCCCGGACATCCAGAAGTGGTGGCACTTGTAAAAGAATGTATTCGAAAAATAGTAAAATCAGGAAAAGTTGCTGGCTTTTTGACAGGTTCAAAAGAGTTAATTCAAGCATATCAAGACGAAGGAGCTTTGATGATTGGGGTAGGTTTGGATACCTTGGTCTTAGCAAAAGGCACTAGAGCTTTGGCGGAGTATTATAAGCCGGAGTTGTTAGATCAGCAATCTAATACGAAGTATTAAGAATCTATTAATAAAAAATAGCTTATAGATTGAGTACAAAGTAGTGCATTTTGTCTTTCAAAATTGAACACCTTTGTTAAAATAGAACCAAACTTTAATGATATGTTACCCACTAAGCTTATATACCTTTCCTATTTTATTATATTTTTATTGATAATGCTTAGCACTAGCTGCCAAAAAGAACAAGTCGTATTGGTAGATACTACCATCCAACCCTATTTTGATCTCTTTGAAAAAGAGGGAGAGGCCAGGGGAAGAACGATTGACTTAAGCGCTGAAGGAATACAAGGTATCCTTACTACTTTAGAGGAGGGCAATGTCCAAGGTCAATGCGCAGTAAATAATACGACTGGTATAAAAACCATTCGAGTAGATCAGACATTTTGGAATACGGCTTCTAATCTGGAGAAAGAATTTTTGATATTTCACGAATTAGGCCATTGTTATTTGGATCGTAGACACTTAGACGAAACAGATAGTAGAGGGAATTGTAACAGTATGATGTATACAGGTAATAATGTATGTAAAATGCGATATACCTCTTCTACAAGATCCACTTATCTAGATGAATTATTTCAATAAACGTTAGGCATCCTTATCCTTTCTTATATACCCACCCAAAGAAGGATAGTCGTCTACATTAGTCGACTTTTCATCCGAACTTATCGAAGGAATCGATATATATCCATAGTTATTTGTATTATTGCTATATGAAAAAAAACGAATGATCTCTTTCAATAGACCTTCGTTTTTCTCTAAAAAAGGAATAATCATTCACTAAAAAAATTCAGACAATGGGTAACTATGTGGACAATCATTTAATTCGAGATGAGAAAGTCATGCATGAAACTAAATTTCATTGGATAATTTATTGTTCCTTATCCGCCCTTTTTTCCCTCTTTCTAATACCCATTATTAAGCAATGGACCTCAGAATTTGCGATTACTAATAAACGGGTAATTGTAAAAACGGGCTTGGTTGCCAGAGAGACATTAGAAATGAATCTACAAAAAATAGAAAGTGTCAATGTTGACCAAAGTGTACTAGGTAGGCTCCTTGGCTACGGAGATTTAGTGATTGTAGGGACTGGTGGTACTAAGGAAACATTTACGAATATACGCAAACCTATTACTTTTAGAAAGCGATTTCAGGAGTTGAGTTTGTGATTGCTATACATTCACTAAAAGAAGGCGAACAATAAGTCTTTTTTATAATAGATATTAGTGGGAGAAAGTTACAAACTTTAACCATCGCCCCAAGCATTTTACAGTGAATTATATATTATGATTTTGACTTTTCGTTTGCCCAGTTCACTAAAACAAAATGCTTTCATTAGCGCCCTATTTCTTTTTGGGCTTGTCCGTTACTTTTAATGTAATAGTCGCCGTCATGACTTCGACGCCTTCCGCATTTTTTACCGAAACAAAACAAGGGACTTCACTCTGATCCCAATCTGCATCCGACAAATCACAAGTAGCTGTTAGATCTGTAGTGGCTTTTTTGAGATAGGCTACTTCCATACCCATAGGTATCCATCGTCTATGCTTTGGTATGGAGGTTTCAGCACATATACCCATCGCGTACTCACAAATATTACACATGGCAATAGCGTGAACGGTTTTTAAGTGATTGTGTATCGCCTTCCTTTTTCGCATTTTTACCTGAATAAAATTAGGCCGTAATTCTTCAATCTGTGGTCGGATGGTCTTGAAATAAGGGGCTTTTCTAGAAACCATGTACGAAAATATCCTCTTTCCAAAAGGATACTGTTGGACTTTATTGTATAGTTTTAGTACAGGGTTCATTCAATTACGTTTGTTGAGTTGAAATAAAATCCAAATTTAACAAATAATAGTGCCTTTTGAGCACTTTTATCCTTATGTTTCGGAGCCATAGAAGAATCTTATGGTCTATTCATTTCAATTCAAATTTTATATTTTTTGTAAAATGGCAGAACTTTTCAAAAACTTTATCTTCCAAGCGCCAGCTAATGTCCTAAAAATTACGACCATTGATATGCATACAGGTGGGGAACCATTGCGTATTCCTATTGCTGGACTGCCAAATATCGAAGGAAATTCTGTCTTGGAAAAGCGACAATTTTTTAAAGCCCATTATGACCACCTTCGCACAGGACTAATGTTTGAACCGCGAGGCCATGCAGATATGTATGGCGCCATCGTATCTGATCCTAGTACACCTGAAGCAGATTTTGATGTCTTCTTCATTCACAATGAAGGATATTCTACGATGTGTGGGCATGCCATTTTAGCTTTGACAAAATTTGCCTTTGAAACGAATTTATTGCCCAATAAAAAAGATCATAAATTGGTCATTAATGTACCTGCAGGTACTGTTTATGCAGAAGCAAAAATCGAGGCAGGAAAAGTAGTAGAAAGTACTTTTGTGAACGTAGCCTCCTATTTACATTGCAGAGATCAAAGCGTGCATGTTGAAGGGATTGGTGAAGTGCAATATGATATTGCATTCGGCGGCGCCTATTATGCTTTTGTAGAGGCGGCATCGATTGGTTTAAAAATGACACCAGATTATTATAATAAATTGATTGACTATGGTAAAAGAATCAAATATGCTGTCATGGATACTTTTGAAATCAAGCATCCAGTAGAGCCAGACTTAAGTTTTTTATATGGCGTCATTTTTACAGGCGCACCTGAAAACACTAAACACCATTCTCGTAATGTATGCATATTTGCAGAAGGAGAAGTAGATCGTTCGGCTACAGGATCGGGCGTAAGCGCAAGAGCAGGCTTACATTTTTCTAAAGGTACCTTAGCATTAAATCAGGCTATTACTATTGAAAGTAT
>CALJIY010000479.1 GCA_937973945.1 uncultured Saprospiraceae bacterium
CAATCACCATTCGCTTGGTCTGCATTTCTGCTCCAGCGACAAGGGTGTAATAGTAAATGCCTGTTGGCAGATCATTACTATTTATTTCTATTTGATTATTTCCTGCATCAAACGTTTGGTGCAACTCTTTCACAATTTTTCCAAATCGATCTTGTATCGTCATACTAACTTTCATCGCTTCTACTAAATTAAAAGGAATAGTAGTAAAAGTAGAAGATGGATTTGGGTAGTTTTGATTCAATGTCAAAATGGATCTATTTTCCAATTCTAATAATGAATTTTTCTCGCTAATAGTAGTTTGGGTACTGGTAAAATTACTGACGAATTGGGTCTCGCCAGGCATTGCATTATCTCCTGTAACTCTAACTAATTGAGAGAGACTACAACCATTCGCATCTACTATAGTCGCTCTGTACAGTCCCCCTGCTAAACCACTGATCGTTGTATTCCCTCCAGCTACTTGAGAAACAGTCATTGGACCACTCAAAGTAATATTGTAATTCGGTGTTCCACTACCAAAAAGGAAGTCCACTTTTCCATCTCCACCATTAATCGTAAGGCCTAAATTTGAAGGGGATAAACCTACAACAGCGGCTTCCGACACGGCACAGCCTCCTGCATCAGATAAATAGGTGGTATAGGTTCCCGGTGGTAAATTTGGAATATTATAATCATCATAAACCGTTACAGCACCAGAACTAGGTCCTTCCCATCTTAACTGATAAGGTAAGGTACCTCCATTAATTACTACAAATAAAGAACCATTCGCCGTACATATAGCATTCATAGGATTTAAACTACAATATAAGGTCCCATTGCTTACCCCTATATTGGCTACCGCACTCTTAGATTCCCCTCTAGCATCTGTAATTGTCGCTATGTAATTGCCTGCTGGTAAGCTCACACTATAAGATGAATTATTCGTTGAAATAGCTCCACTGCTAGAACCTGTCCAACTTACTTGGTAAGGCGCAACGCCGTATTGCCAGCTGGCATCTATAGATCCATTGTTATTACATACGGAGTTGGTTACCCCAACATTGATCGCAAAGGAAGTATCTGCTCGATAGCTTACGACTACTGTTTTCGTCCCATAATTTCCGTCTCTATCTGTTACCGTAATGCTATAGGTACCAGCGGATAGATTTCTAATAAAATATTCGATATTATCTGTTCTGATAGTGCCAGAAGATGGACCAGACCAGCTAATCGTATAAGGGCCACTTCCTTGTAATACCAACACTCTAATAGATCCGCCATTAGATCCAACTTGATCACTTGGTTCTGCGGAAAAATTTAGATTCGTAATTCTAGCAGAATTGGCCACTGTAATTTGTTCTACGTGAAAACAACCATCACTATCTGTTACCGTGATGGAATAAGTTCCTGCTGGTAGGTTGACGATATTATAATTAGGACCATTGGTTCTGATACTATTAGAAACTGGTCCTGACCAACTAACGGTATAAGGTTGTACTCCATTTCCAAAGGCCACATTAATACTACCATTTTGACCATTGACGGCATTGACACTACTTAAATCATACTTCAATAAGGAAGTTGTAATATTGAACTCCACATCTTGAGTGGTGCTACAACCATTTTGATCTGAAACTGTCAGATGATATTTGCCTGATGGAACGCCCACAATCGAATATCCATCAGGACCGATACTTACATTACCTTGTGTTGGGCCTGTCCATAAAAGTGTATAACTACCAGTACCTCCTATTGGTGTTACCCAAATATCTCCTGTTTGATTACAAAGATTGGCAGTTGCCTCCGAGGTCATACTTACATTGGAGGTAGTAATATTAAACGCTACATCTTGCGAAGTGCTACAGCCATTTTGATCAGTAAGTGTCAAATGATAGTTGCCTGATGGAACCCCTGCAATTGAGTAACCATTCGCACCGATACCTACACTACCTGTAGTTGGGCCCGTCCAAGTAAGGGTATAACTGCCTGTTCCTTCAATAGGTGTCACCCAAATATCTCCTGTTCCAGTACAAGGATCGGCAGTTGCTTCCGAAGTCATACTTATACCTGCGTCTCCTCCGTCCATGTGGACATGATATATATAAATACAACCATTTGCATCGCTCATGGTCAATTCATAATCTCCTTCCAATAAATCCTTAATATCATAAGAACCAGCATGGTCCATCGTTACGGAATTGCTTGTTGGGCCAGACCAACTTAAATGATAAGGGGCCGTTCCATTCATACCGTGAACCGAAACATACCCACGCTCTCCACAGTGCCCATGATGAGCATCCGCATCGAAATGCATACCATCGCTGCCTCCGTGTACTTCTACTATATGCTTATAAATACAGCCAAATACATCTTTCATTCGTACCTCATAAAGTCCTGCTGGCAACTCCTCAATATTATAGGCATCGCCGTCATTCATCATGACCGAACTTGAGCGTGGTCCATGCCAAGATAGTTCATAGGGTGCAGATCCTGTCATCCCTTCTATACCGATATGCCCCATTTTACCACAAGCCCCAGGGTATCCATATGCATAAAAATGAACATCTGCGTGATTGTTATCACCTACCTCTACTTCTTGGCTTACCGTACATCCTTCTTGATCAATGACGGTAAATTTATACGTTCCTGCTGCTAAATTCTGCACTAATTTTGGACCATAAGATTGTGTCAAACCTGAGGTTGGTCCATCATAATAAAGTCTGTAATTGGGATGGCCTCCTGTAATATTTGTTGCTACTGCGGCAAAGCTACCTGCACAGGAAGCAACTTCATGTACTTGCAAAGCTAAGGAGGAAGTATTGGTCGTTACCTTAATAGTACTAGTAGCTTCACATTTTTCTTGTCTTACTTTAACCGTATATTCTCCACCTGCTAATCCATCTAGAGTAAAGACAGATTCATTCATGATGTGTCCTTGCGGAGTAGGCCCATCTAGTGTTACCCAATATGGTGGCGCACTATTACCAACTACTACTGCAATAGACCCTTCTGTATCACAAGAGGAACTATTGTTAGTCACCGATAATTCCATCGTACTTTCTTGGTCTTTTAAACAAGCTTCTTGTTTTTGTAAACAACCAAAAGCATCTCGAACTTGGATCTTATACACCCCAGACGGAATTCCTTTAATGGTATAAGAATTTCCTGCTACTTCCACCTCTGCCCAAATAGAGAAATCATGGTTGTCCCATTCCACTTGAAAAGGAGCGGTACCTCCTGTAATATGAACGACAATATCGCCTTTGTCTTCATTACAAAAAACGCCAATTAATTCTGTTGTAAAATTAAGATCACAATTGGCTGTTGTCTTAATAGTTCCCGAATAATCATTTGCATTTGCCCAACTGGTGGCACAACAAATCATCAGCCCTACGATCAGAATCGCTAGGCGGGGAGTCCTGGTTAAATTCATTAGTGTAAAAAATTTTGGTTCAAAAAATATAGTTTTCTCTTTTTATTTATAATAGAAATTGCCTCCATTGACCATATAATATGGCATAGATTCGTTTTAGGAAAGATTTTAGGAAAGGTAGTATTACATAGTGTCCTTCCAATATAGAAGGGAATGGTTTTAGCACAAAATAGACTTATGCTTAAGTTGAATATATATTAAAAAAAAATTGTAATTAGGAAAGTAATTTTTGAGGGTTTATTCGACTTCGAATACGCAGTATATTATCTTTTATTAAGAACTATAAACCAAAGATAATGTTATATTTACAAGAATCAATGAAGAGAAAATGATATTTTTTTTAAGTATTTTATTTTTTCTACATATCTCTGTGTCGATCCATGGCTGCACGTACACTTCCTGTTTCAAGTAACAATTCCTTGGCCTGCTCATAGCTGATCGCACAGGCATTCATGACCATTTTAGTGCCTCTATCCACCAATTTGTTATTGCTAAGCTGCATATCTACCATTTTATTATCTACCACCCTACCTAATTGAATCATGACACTGGTGCTTAGCATATTGAGCACTAACTTTTGAGCCGTGCCTGATTTCATACGGGTACTTCCTGTGACAAACTCTGGTCCTACAATAACTTCTATAGGAAAATCAGCATGCGTCGCCATGGGGGAATTGGGATTGCAGGTAATACAAGCAGTTACAATATTATTAGCTTGGCATGTTTTCATTCCATTGATCACATAAGGGGTCGTCCCTGAAGCAGCAATACCGACGACGACATCTAATGTATCTATTTGATAAGCCTGCAAATCTTTCCAAGCCAATTGTTCATCATCTTCTGCAAATTCGACCGCTTTCCTAATAGCGGAATCACCTCCTGCTATTAATCCAATCACCATATCATGTGGCACGCCAAATGTAGGTGGGCATTCTGAGGCATCTACAACACCTAGTCGGCCACTGGTCCCTGCGCCAATGTAAAATAAACGCCCGCCTTGTTTCATTTTTTGCACCACCGCTGCTACTAAAGCTTCTATCTGTGGAATGGCTTTGGCTACGGCAGTTGGTACTATTTGATCCTCCTCATTCATTTTGGTCAATAATTCTGTTATTGACATTTTTTCTAGGTGCCTATGATTGGAAGTAGATTCTGT
>CALJIY010000480.1 GCA_937973945.1 uncultured Saprospiraceae bacterium
TTCATTCACTTGAATGTCTTTGGACATTCACCCTACGGGATCGCTCTTTCATCCTTATTTTCCTCTTGAAATCGGTCATAGTATCAACAATACTCCCGCTTTCAAGAGAAAACTAAGAAAAAAATAAGCTACCCAAGAATGTACATTTATTATCTCCTCGTTACTTACATGTTGATGGGTATTTGTTGTTTCCATTGCCTTATAAAAAAAATTGGCAATGTAAAATAAAGTTGGTTTCCGCTTCCTTTTGATCTAATACTTGAAGAAGTTGTTTAAGAATGTAGACTGAGATTAGTTGTAAGTGCTTGATTGCTAGGACGCAGGCTTTTTAAATTTTCGTAGCCTTAGCTACGGGAATTTAAAAAGGCGAAGTCATTAGCAATCAATGACTTGCAAATAATCCAGTTATACATTTTTAAACAACTTCGACGTTATCAATGCGCATATGTCAACCATATGTCAGCATTAATCAGGCTACTTCTAGTATTAGAGCATTCAGAATTGGTTTGATACTCTGTTTTATTAAAAAATAAACAGGATTAGTATCGAATAGCTAATGAAAATAAGAATGACCGAGTGGAAGGGTTAGTAAAGTAATCCAAACCAAAGCCATTACTCACTCCTACTTGATTGATTTCAGGGTCAATCCCTTCTATATGGTCCCATAGAAAAAGATTTCTGCCCGTTGCCGTAAAGCGGACTTCTGCTAATTTCGAAATTCTCTTAAACTGCTCACTATCAAGAGTATAACTTAAGGACAATTCTCGTAATCGCGTGAATGTAGCGTGCTTAATAGAAAAATTATAAGCTTGATTGGAGCCAAAACCACCACCAATCCCTGTACGGTACCATGTCTCATCTAATAACACTGGTCCTGCCCCAAAATCTTTTATATTGCCTCTTACCGTAGTACCTTTCACAATCGTTTGACCAGCATAATTCACTAAATCCTCTTCTAAAGTAATCCGATTAGCCGTTTCTTGGGTAGTCCCAAATCGACGCAAGACCCATTGGGTTCTTGGAGAAAAATCACCTCCTTGAGAATGTTCTATCAAAAGATGTACATCCCATTTTTTCCATTTAGCTTGCAGACCTAGTCCACCTCTCCAATCTGGATTAGGATCACCTAGTACAATAGGGCTGGCGGTTATTTGAGGAAATCCCAATTCATTTAAAATAAATGCCCCTTGATCATCCACTTGAGAACCGCTGCCATATAAGACTCCTAAAGGATAGCCTTCTATTGCTCGAGAGCTTACGGCTTCTCCTGTTAGATCAATCGTATTTGTTCCAGAAAGATGTAAAACTTTATTTCTATTTTGGCTGAAGTTACCATAAAGAGATAAGGCGGTGTGTTGTTTTTCGAAGATGGAATAACTAAATTCTGATTCAAATCCTCGATTTTCCATACTACCTGCATTAGCATATTTGGTATCAAAGCCTGAAGACGGACTAACTTTTACATTAAATAATAGGTCTTCAATAATATTCTGATAATAAGTGAAGGACCAAGCCAATTTTTTTCGAAACAGCCGAACATCCAAACCCAATTCCCACTCAGTTTTTATTTCTGGTTTAACATTAGGGTTGCCTTGATCATCATCAATTCTAAAACCGCCGCCCCATAGATTACTATTCAAAGCATCACTGTAAGTACTATAGGTAAAGGAACTTTCTGCCAATGTTTCAAAGCGATGTGGCATTGGTTGTATCCCAACCTTTCCCCATGCTGCTCGAAGTTTTCCAAAATTTAACCAATCATATTGCAATCGTTTTTTAGAGAATTGCCAAGCAACATCTATCGCTGGGTAGAAGAAGGTACCTGTATGTGAGGAGGCCGCCTCTAGCCCTGCGGAAGCAGTAATAAATAGTTCTTCAGAAAAATTTGTTGATAGAATACCATAGCCTCTATTAGACCGAATAAATCTTTTTGACTCCTCAATTGTAGACAAATCATTTGCCGTATTTAAGACCGGTGTTTCTAGTTGTGAATTGATTAGGCGACCTATTACTTCTGTAGAATATCTGTCTGTAGAACGATGATTAATATTCCAGCCAAGCGTTGCAATCAATGCGATAGTAGGACTTAATTTAAAACTGGCTTTACTAATCGCATCAAAATTGATCTCTTGTTCTCCTAATAAATCTTTAGCAAAGATACCAGGGTTTCTACGACCTGCGGAGCCAGTCGGAAACTTATAACTTCGATCATCGCTTACATTGTCCAACCCACCTCTTAAGGTAAATAACAACCAGTCGGAAGGGCTTGCTGCTATTTCTGAACTTAGAATAATTCGATTCACACTAGACAGCGCTTGCTGCTCAAATGCAGTCCATCCAGGATTAGAATAGCCAGGGCTTTCATTTTCTCCTAAAGATCGTCTGTAACTACGATGTCTGTTGGGAAATTGTCCTCCTAATCCATCATAATAAGTTCCTATATAATGTTGGTTATTAAAATCAGCGGGTGTCCTCAATAAGCCTACCAGTAATCCTGTAGTAGTAGAACTCTGTTGTATTCTGTTAGAATTGGTATGAGAATAACCTGCATTAGATTGAATTTTCAACCAATCCGTTAAATGAATTTTCGTATTAAATCGAATATTAGTTCTATCATAATCCGACGCCTTAATAACCCCTCTTTGGTCCAATCTACCTAAATTCAAGAAAAATGTGGCTTTTTGATTACCCCCACTAAAAGCTAGATCATGCTGAATAAACCCACCCTGCTGCATGACTTGCTTCCAATTATCTGTTAGATAAGTTTGTGTACTATTTTTATGATTAATTGCATGATAGATCGTCCCGTCAGAAGCTTCAAAGTACCTACCATCTTTGATTAGTTCATCTGCTGCACCAGAACGGTCAGGAATATAATCTCCCCAAGATTCTGCGGCATTTGCTTTATAGTTGCCATACCTTCCTTGCCCCCATACTTCTTGCATTTGCAATCGGTCGTTCCATTCATCAAGCGACAGTGTAGACTTATATCGAATGCTTAAGGGGCTAGCTTTTCCTTCCTTACTAGTTAATACTATTACGCCATTCGCAGCTCTTGATCCCCACAATGCCGCCGCAGATGCCCCCTTTAAAATTTGAATCGATTCCAAATTATTAGGATTCAAGTCTATTAAGCGACTTTGTTGAGCTACCCCACCCGACTGCCCACCAGTCAAATCATTTCCTCCGCCATAAATAGTCGAATTACTGACAGGAATACCATCTAGAATAATAAGTGGATTACTCACGCCTGTTATTGTATTGGGGCCTCTAATACGGATATTCGTAGCTGCTCCTGGATCTCCATTTGTTCTAGCAATTCGGATATTAGCGGCTTTGCCCCCCATCGCATTTAGTAAAGATACTTCTCCAGATGAAGTAATCGCCTCTTTTTTAATAACAGAAGAGGTCGTACCTAATCGATCCTTGTGCTGCACAAAACCAAGCGCACTAATGACAACTTCTTCAAATAAATTGTCGGCAGGTTTTAAGCGAATGTTTAGCTCTTTTTCTTGTTGGATATTGACAATCGTTTCTTTATATCCTAGATAAGAGATACTAAGTTGTTCTTGATTGGAAGGAAGTACTAGTTCGAAAAATCCTTTTTCATCCGTAACTGTCCCACTCTTATGTTTGGTTAATAAAACAGTTGCTCCAATTAATGGAAGGCCCAATTCATCTAGTACTTTACCTGATAGCTTGCGCATAGGAGCTATTCGCTTACTTGCTTTTGTTGAACTGGAGTAACTGGAATGTTTATTAGCTAAGTTGAAAAGTAACTTTCTATTTTTTCTTACTCTTTTTATAATAAAATTATGTCGGCCAATCCGTTTAAATTTTAAATCAAGTGGTGGTAAAATTATTTTTAAAATACTTTTTATATCTGCTTGGTAGGAAAAGGGGGTATTAATATAGAGGTTAGCAATAGTCTCTGGTTCATATAAAAAGGAGACAGACTTATGTTGTTTTAATTCTTTCAACACCAAAGACAAAGGCACATCTTGTGTACCTTCATACTGCACGGACTGCCCATTGAGACAGGTAGGTAGCAACAGTAAGAATAGCAGGTGGCAAAAATATTTTCTCAAGTGGTATTTTTTCTAAAGATGGCAAAAAAAAGCTAATCCGCTAAATATTTCTTTAGAAAATTTGATAAGTTTTGTGATTCGATTAAACTCCTCCTTTAATTTTCCTCTTTTAAAGAAAAGGTTAATGTTTGATCCTGTATGAGGATATCGATGTTCAAAAGATAGGACAAGGATTCCAACAATACTTCTTGGCTCTCTACAGATATATCACCAGAAGCTACTTTATCTAATATGCTAGCATCTAGTATTTGGCAATTAAAACCATAGGTTTCTTCAATTCTTTGAATGACTTCTTTCATAGGTGTACCAACACCAAAAGACCATTTTTGAGCTATCCAAGACGCCCAATAATCCGTCTGCCCAGCTACTACCTCAAACTGTTGTGTGTTACTATTATAAGAAGCCGTCTCCCCAGCTACCAATTTTTGTTGTATATCGTTTGATTTTAGATTGATCTTACCTTCTGTTAAGCTAACAATCGAGTTAGGTCGATGACTATTCACATTAAAAGCTGTTCCAATCACCTCTATATTCAAATCCTTTAATGTAACTATAAATCTATGATTGGTGCCTTGTGAAGCTACTTTAAAATAGGCTACGCCATCCAAAGAGATCCTTCGTTCTGCTTCTTT
>CALJIY010000481.1 GCA_937973945.1 uncultured Saprospiraceae bacterium
AGACAATCCCACTTTAGTCTATCACTATTCTAAGGACTTAGCAAAACAGATAAAGACTTACCCCCTATTACTCCTCAATTCCCCCCACTTGTTTATTTAGAACGATTTTAGAGTTGGCTTTTTTGTCGACTAGTCGCCAGAAAAGACCTTCTCTTTAATCTAAATAAACACATTCAAACAGACTAATAAGTAGGTTATTAATACGATGATGAACGAGAAAAAAAAGTCCAAGAGGACTATTTTTTGGAGAGAACCGCAAAGCGGGTGGGAGAGCCAGTATTAGGACCGAATAAAGAGATTAATAAGTAGGTTATTAATACGATGGGATTTACTTGATGGGAGCGTCTCCGAAATTGTTCGGAGACACCTCATTTTTTAAAGAGCCAGTATTAGGACCGAATAAGAGATTAATAAGTAGGTTATTAATACGATGGGATTTACTTGATGGGAGCGTCTCCGAAATTGTTCGGAGACACCTCATTTTTTAAAGAGTAAGAAAAGTGTAGATGGAAAAGTAACTGAATAAAGAGATTAATAAGTAGGTTATTAATACGATGGGATTTACTTGATGGGAGCGTCTCCGAAATTATTCGGAGACACCTCATTTTTTAAAGAGCCAGTATTAGGACCGAATAAAGAGATTAATAAGTAGGTTATTAATACGATGGGATTTACTTGATGGGAGCGTCTCCGAAATTGTTCGGAGACACCTCATTTTTTAAAGAGCATTTAGAAAAAACCTAGATAAAAAATACTACAATAAAAAAAACTCTTGCTGAATAGCAAGAGTTTTTTTTTGACAACTTATTAGGGTTGTTTCTAAATAATAAACACATATCTGCAAATATCTTTTTCCGCTAGTTTACTCCAAAAAATAAGTCCGTAGCTAGGCTATGCACTGATTTTTTGTAGAAAACTAACAAAAAAATCTATAATTCATATACGTATTCCTTATTTAGGAACAACCCTATTAAATACATTATTTAATAAGTAGCCATTGTGTTGTCTATTTCTGCTGCCCAAGCAAGGATGCCACCTTTTAAATTATAGAGATTAGTATAGCCATAATTTTCCTGTAAAAACCTAATGGCATTGGCGCTTCTCGCACCACTTCTACAATGAATAACTACGGGTTTATCTTTAGCTATTTTTTCCACATTATTAGGTAAGGTATCTAGAATGATTAGCTCTGCATTTAGGTTAGCAATGTCCCATTCAAATTGCTTTCGGACGTCAATTAGTTGAAAATCTTTTTCTTCATCTTGCCATTGTTTTAGCTGGCTAACAGTGATTTCTTGAACCATAGTTTCGGTATTTGATTTTGGAACGATTCCGCAGAATTGTTCATAATTTATTAGTTCGGTGATGGAGGTTTCTTTTCGTTTTTTTACCTTCAAAATTCGGGTAGTAAAGGAAGCGGCATCGAATAAAAATAGCCGACCAGATAACGGTTCGCCTACCCCTGTAATAATTTTTATTACTTCATTTGCTTGCATAGAACCAATGATTCCAGGCAGTACGCCTAAGACGCCACCTTCTGCGCAATTTGGTACTTGACCGGGTGGAGGTGGACTTGGAAATAAGTCTCTATAATTGGGGCCTCTTTCTCCATTTTTATCTAGATAATTGAATACAGAAACCTGTCCTTCAAATCTAAATATAGAGGCATACACGTTTACTTTATTTGCTAAAACACAAGCATCATTTGTCAAATATCTAGTCGGAAAATTATCCGTTCCATCAGCAACAATATCATAATTTTCGATAATCCGTAAGGCATTTTCTGTCGTGTATGCTTCTTGATATACATTGATTTTGATAAAGGGATTAAGTGCTGCTAATTTCTTTTTTGCCGTGGCTGCTTTTGATAAACCCACATCCGCTATCGTGTATAAAACCTGTCTTTGTAAATTACTATCGTCTACCAAATCGAAGTCAATAATCCCTATAGTTCCGACACCTGCGGCGGCTAAATAGAGTAATACCGGACTACCTAATCCACCAGCGCCCACTACTAAAACTTTGGCGGCTTTTAATTTTTTTTGTCCTTCTAAACCAAATTCAGGAATCGCAATATGTCGAGCATAACGAGTTAATTCAGGATTCGTTAAATAGGGCGCATCTGTCATTTTAAATGTTATTTTTTCTTCGCTCTTTAATTTTTTCAAAGGCAATCATTTCCTTTTCTGTGATGATCCATTTGTTAAATTGGGTGATGTAAAAGAAGGACATAAAAATAGGAATAAATAACAATCCGAAAATCAGCCAAGCAGTTGGTTGAGGTAAGCCCATGAAATAATCCATGTTATTTGTAGCTACATAATTCCACCAAGAAAAAACCATCATACTATAGACGGAAAGATATAAAACACTGCCAATACCTAATACACAATATATCTTTTTTTGAAGCTGTTTATCTTGTTTTGCAGCCCCCATAAAAACGCCTAAACAAAATATACAGATGATTGTTATTCCAAAGAAATAGGAGAGCCATTTTAGGTAAGGGGTAGCTGCCATTGTGCCGCCACTTTTATGTAAGGTGCTATAGGTCGTGTCTACCATTCCTGTTGCTTCAGCAGGAACAGTACTTGTCCATATTGCGACAATAATTATTAAAAGGACTATTAAAATCCCAAAAAAGATAGTGGGTATTTGCTTCATGTTTTTTCTTTAATTAACCAAAGTTACTTTTTCTTTTGTATACTGGTAATTATTTATGGATACTTTTACTATTTTGATCAGGAAGGCTTATTATAAAATTAGTAACTTAGCCTAAATGTTAAATCAAGTTATATCTGACTAGTTAATAAATTTGACTTAGAAAGAGCTATTTATTACTATACTTCTATGCACAAAAGCTGTTATAGAGCCACTTTTATTGAAATAAATTTTCTAGTAGCATCAACTTTATAAATTTGCTTAAATTCATCATCCTACTTATTAGTATCCTTGCCTGCCCGACGATATATGGCCAAATCCATTATTTAAAAGAGGAGTTTAACAACCAAAAAGTTATAGGTAGTGGGGAGATTTTACATCCAACCAGTATTCGATTTGATACCAACGGAAAAGGGTATATCACCCTAAAAAGAGGAGTCGTTCGATTATTGGATACAACAGGTGTTTTATTACCGAGCCCACTAATTGATATTTCGGAAGAAGTGGTGGGGGATAGCGATCATGGACTGGTTAGTATTGCCTTAGATCCTAATTTTGAAAGTAATGGATATTTCTACCTTTTGTATACTGTAGATCGACATCACTTACTACATTTTGGTACCTCAGATTATGATCCTACTACCACGATAGAAAAGCAGGCGACTATTGGAAGAATTACTAGATTTCAAGCGGATAAGGCTACTAATTTTACAAGCACCGTTTCAGATAGTAGAAAAGTATTAGTGGGGAAAGATATTACGGATTTAAGTTTTCCAATACTCATGAGTTCTCATGGATTGGGTACTTTAGTTTTTGGAGAAGATGGGACTTTATTGGCTTCTTGTGGAGATGCAGGAAGTTTTCAGGCAGCAGATTTAGGTAGCTCAGAACATACGTATTATGGGCAAGCATTAGCAGATGGAATTCTACGAGAAAAAGATAATGTGGGTTCTTTTAGAGCACAATTAGTCGATAATCTCGCCGGAAAAATTATACGAATTGATCGAACCACAGGCGCAGGCATTCCCTCTAATCCTTTCTATGATGCGGACCAACCTACCGCCCCCAAATCTAGAGTCTGGTCTTTAGGCTTTAGAAATCCCTTTCGATTCATATTAGCGCCAGAAACAGGAAGTCATAGTCCAATGGCGGGGAAGCCGGGAGATTTGTATGTAGGGGACGTGGGCTCAGGTAGATGGGAAGAAGTGAGCATCGTAAAAAAAGGAGGACAAAATTTTGGTTGGCCTTTATTCGAAGGATTCGCGGGCGGTTGGGAGTTCTGGCCACATCGAACGGCTAATTATGATGCACCCAATAATGCGATTACGCCTTGTGACAATGACTATTTTTCCTTTCAAGAATTATTAAAAGAGGAGCGGGCAGATCAAGATTATACCTTTGTGAATCCATGTGATAATTCTTTGATCCCTTCAGATATTCCAACCTTTGTGCATACGCGTCCCGTAATTGCTTGGAGTAATACCTTATGGAATAAACCGACTCGGGCAGAGATTCCAGCGTTTGATTCTTTAGGTCGGGCAATCCCAGGTAAGATGTCTGACATAGGAATTGAAACGCCTGAGTTTGATGGCTTCTCTAGTATGCCCGGATTCTTTTATACGGAAGGAGACTTTCCAGAAGAATTACACCAGAGTTTATTTGTGTCAGACTTTAGTGGGTGGATCAAGACCTTCCATTTTAATGAGCAAGACGAACTCATTGATGTCCAAAATTTTATGGACAGAGATACGGGGATTGTTGATTTAGAGTGGAATCAAAAAAATGGTTGTTTGTATTATATTCATTTCAATTCGCATTCTGTCAACAAGATTTGCTTTGGTGGAACACCACCGCCAATAGCTAGTTTTCAGATCGATCAACAATATGGTATAAGCCCATTAACCGTACAATTTAATGGAAGTAATTCTTATGATCCTACGAATTTGGACATCAGTTATAAATGGGATTTTGGAGATGGTGCCACTAGCACAGCACCCAATCCCAAACATATCTTTGAAGCACCTACTGGCGCACCCACTTCGTTTGAAGTGCTGTTAACGATTACCAATAGTGCAGGGCTTCTCGCAACAGAGGAAAGAATTATATCTGCTAATAATACGCCGCCTGATGTGCACATTTCTAGTCTCCAACAAAATGGATGGTATCCGACCAATGATATTACTTATCTTCAATTGGAAGCAGCGGTAAGCGATCGAGAACATTCAACAGAACAGTTGAGTTATAAGTGGCAAACTTTCTTTCATCACAATACCCA
>CALJIY010000482.1 GCA_937973945.1 uncultured Saprospiraceae bacterium
CTTTCAGAAGCAGAACAATCAGCAGTATACGCTTTGGCAAAAGCATCTTCACATCCTATTAGTCGACAAATTGCGACTTTTCTGGAAGGAATGACATTAGCTAATCCCTCCTTATCAAAGGAATTAAAAATTCCAGAAGTACATCAATTTAAAGAAATTATTGGCAAAGGTATCCAAGGTTTAAGTGCTGGTTTGTTTGTTACTATTGAAAAATCATCAGATACCAAAGATGATGTTATTAAGATATCCCCTACCAATATACAAAAGGGAACAGTCCTCAAAATTAATGGTCACCCTAAAGGTGTTTTCATCAGTCAAAATAGTTATCGGAGAGGTTTTCAAAATTTAATTAACAAATGGGAAAATGAATTTAATCTATATCTCCTTTCGGGAGATAATGATAACGAACGTAGTGTGTTGACTCAATGGCTAGAAGCAAACCATATTCATTTTAATCAAAGTCCGAAAGACAAATTTCAATTTATTAAGAAACATCAAGACGAAGGGAAAAAAATAATGATGCTAGGGGATGGTCTAAACGATGCTGGAGCATTAAAACAAGCAGATATTGGAATTGTCATTTCAGAGAACACCAATAATTTCACCCCTGCCTGTGATGCGATCCTGGATGCTCGTCAATTTGAAAGACTGCCAGATTTTATACGTTTTGCCCACCAGAGTTTAAAAGTTGTTTACGCTGCTTATTTTTTAGCATTTATATATAATATAATTGGTTTAAGCTTTGCAATTCAAGGAACGCTTTCACCAGTAATTGCTGCAATTCTAATGCCTTTAAGTTCAGTAACAATTGTCGCATTTGGGGTAGGTATGACTTATCTATTACAGCCAAAAAATTGAAATATGTCTACCACACTAGCTATTCGACCAAAATTTAATATAGTATCAAAACATAGCCAGAAAGAAGTCATTGAAAAAATTAAAGTTGCCTTAGATCACCCAAATACCGCAATAATGGGGACACTTATAGACACGCATATTATCTTAAAGATTCCTTTAACCCAACAGCATTACTGGTCTCCCCAGTTGGATCTTGATATAGAAGAAACAACAAATGGGAGTTTGATCAATGCTAGATTCGGTCCACGCTCTTCTGTTTGGCTAATGTTCACCTTCTTTTACAGTATCCTTTCCTTTATCAGTTTGATGATTTTGATTATGGGCTTGGCCCAATTGAACTTAGGTATGTCTGCCCAAATCTTATGGGGTTTATGCATTACCAGTATTTTATTTTTATCCTTATTGCTCACTGCAAAAATTGGTCAACAATTGGGACAGGAAGAGATGGTACAGTTGAAAAAATTTCTATTACAAGCTATTCATGAATACTGATTGCCTAGTATGACAAAAGTCATCTTTAATCAATGATATTCATCATTTAGACCTAAAGTTACTTCCTGTAATTTGCAGCATAATTAAAAATAGCCAAGAATGGAAATCATCTTCGTACTTATATTTATTTCACTTTTCATAGCATTAGGCTTTTTAGCTGCTTTTGTTTGGGCTATATATTCAGGACAATACGAAGATGCTTATACCCCATCTATAAGAATTTTATTTGATGACCATAAAAAAAAGGAACCATGATATTTACTATTAGAATGATCGTTTACACGGTATTAGCTTTTTTAGTCTTGATTGCAATAGGTCTAGAAAGAGCCAATCGATCTTCAAATCCTTAGTGAAAGGAGTTAAATAAATTGAACAAGCATAATGGCTCGAGTTATTTTGTTCCTTTTACTTAAGAAATATTCAGTCAAAGAATCATTAGGAGAAGAAGCAAGCAAGGGCAATAGAGAGAATCTTAAATATGTATAAATTATTTGCTTGCGCTCTTCCCCTTTTTCTACAATTACCAGAACAAAACCATTTCGACTTCTAAAATTATTTCTATGCCTCGGATTGAAACCTTTAGCTATGACAATGAAATTGTCAAAAAATTCACCTATGCCTGTATGTTTTGGGGAGTAGTGGGCATGTCTGTTGGTTTACTAGCGGCTTTCCAATTAATTCTTCCTGCTTTAAACTTTAGTACTCCTGAATTAACCTTCGGTCGTATCAGACCCTTACATACCAATGCAGTCATATTTGCCTTTGTTGGCAATGGTATTTTTATGGGGGTGTATTATTCTTTGCAAAGATTACTAAAAGCCAGAATGTTTAATGATCGCTTAAGTAACTTCCATTTTTGGGGTTGGCAAGCTATTATTTTAGCAGCTGCCATAACGCTTCCATTGGGATACACTAGTTCCCATGAATATGCAGAATTAGAATGGCCCATTGATATTGCGATTGCGATTGTTTGGATTGCTTTTGGTATCAATATGTTTGGTACCATTCTTAAGCGACGAGAGCATCATTTATATGTAGCGATCTGGTTTTATATCGCAACATGGGTAACCGTTACCGTTTTACATGTAGGAAATAACATTGAGTTGCCGGTCAGTATGTGGAAGAGTTACCCTGTCTTTGCGGGGGTTCAAGATGCTTTAGTCCAATGGTGGTATGGTCATAATGCAGTTGCTTTTTTCTTGACAACACCCTATTTAGGATTAATGTATTACTTTTTGCCTAAAGCTGCCAACCGTCCTGTTTATTCTTATAAATTATCCATTATCCACTTTTGGGCTTTGATATTTATATATATATGGGCTGGACCACATCATTTATTATATACCTCCTTGCCAGATTGGGCACAGTCTTTAGGCGTAGCCTTTTCCTTAATGCTAATCGCACCAAGTTGGGGTGGCATGTTAAATGGCTTATTGACCTTAAGAGGTGCTTGGGATCGGGTGAGAACAGATCCGATTTTAAAATTCATGGTGGTGGCAGTCACTGCTTATGGGATGGCCACTTTGGAAGGACCTATGTTATCCATTAAAAGTGTCAATGCTATTAGTCACTATACGGATTGGACTATTGCTCATGTACATGTCGGAACATTAGGCTGGAATGGCATGCTGACTTTCGGAGTAGTTTATTGGTTATTGCCTCGAATCTATGCCACCAATTTATACTCCGTAAAGCTAGCAAATGTTCATTTTTGGATAGCTACTTTAGGCACCTTATTTTATACAATCCCTTTATATTGGGCAGGGTGGACACAAAGTTTAATGTGGAAAGAATTTTTACCAGAAGGCATGTTAAAGTATGGTAATTTTCTAGAAACAGTTACCCAGATTTTACCCATGTATGCTTTACGGGCATTTGGAGGTACTATCTATATTTTAGGTGTTTTTGTCATGGTCTACAACCTTTGGAAAACAGTCAAAGGAAAACAAGTAGTAGCCAACGAACAAGCGCAAGCACCCGCTTTAGAAACAATGGTAAGTCATAAAGGCGAGCATTGGCACAGATGGATCGAACGACGACCAGTACAGATGTTAGTAGGTTCTCTTATCGTCGTTTTAATTGGCGGAATGGTAGAAGTAATCCCGATGTTTATGATAGAAGAGAACGTACCCAAAATTACCAGTGTAACACCTTATACACCATTAGAATTAGAAGGCAGAGATATTTATATCCGAGAGGGTTGTGTGGGTTGTCATTCCCAGATGATTCGACCTTTCCGTTCTGAGACAGAACGGTATGGGGAGTATTCTAAATCAGGTGAATTTATTTATGATCGCCCTTTTCTTTGGGGCAGTAAACGAACAGGACCAGACTTGCACCGTATTGGTGAAAAATACCCTGATAGCTGGCATTATAATCACATGATCGATCCTACCAGCACATCCCCTGGATCGATCATGCCCCCTTATCCTTGGTTGGTGGAAGATGATTTAGATACTTCATTAACAGTCGCTAAGATCAATGCCCTCATCACTTTAGGTACACCCTATGGCAATCGCTACGGAGATAAAGCATTAGATGATTTGAAAAAGCAAGCTGAGAAGATAGCTGCATCCTTAAAATCAGAAGGTATTGAAGACAGCAATTTAGAAAAAAAAGAAATCGTAGCGATTATTGCTTACTTACAACGTTTGGGAACGGATATAAAACCAAAGGCACAACAGGTTAGCAATTAAGGCAAAGAGTGGTATTTATTAAATTCAAAATCATAAAAATGTACAAACATATTTTAGCAGGCGCAGGTGATATTAATTGGATGGCAATTTTTGCTTTATTGACTTTCTTTTGGTTATTCACCATTAGTGCAATTACCATCTTTAGAAAGAAAAAATCCTTTATAGACCACATGTCCAATTTACCATTGGATACAGAGGGAAATAGTGATGAATACTTACTTGAAAAGGTTTAGGAGATAAAAATCATAAATATTCAGCATGAAAAATAAACTTTTCAAATATACCATACTAGCGTGGATGCTTTTGGTTTTTAGTTCACCGCTAACAGCACAAGAGACGAATACAGCAAAAGTGTTGAATCCTGATGCCTTTGACTGGACACTCCATAATCTCTTATTTTTAATAGGAGCAATAACCGTTTCTGGTGCCATTTGGGCAGTCTTTGATTTATACAATAAAGTTTTAATAAGTCAGAAAAATTTACTCTTAAAAGAGCAAGGTTTGGAAGTATCCGAAACTATAGAAGTAGTAAAAGAAACTCCTTTGTGGAAGCGATTGTATGATCAATCATGGAAACTAGTACCCCTCGAGAAAGAACAAGATATTCTACTAGATCATGATTATGACGGTATCAAAGAATTAGATAATGTATTACCACCTTGGTGGGTCGCATTATTTTGGGGCGGCGTCATTAGTGGTTTTGCCTATTTCGGCTATTATCATGTATGGGATCTTGGCCCAAGTTCTTCGGAAGAATATGTTGCAGAAATGGAATATGCTAAAGCTCAAGTCGCTCAATTTCTATCTCGTCAAGTAGAACAAGTAGATGAAAACAATGTGACCGTAATAGTAGATGAAAATAAAATAAATTTTGGAAGATCTCTCTTCGTAGCTAATTGTATTGCTTGTCATGGAGAAAAGGGAGAAGGAGGCATAGGGCCTAATATGACAGATAAGTATTGGATTCATGGCGGCCATATTAATGATATTTTTAAAACCATCAAATACGGCGTACCTGCCAAAGGAATGACCTCTTGGAAATCTCAATTTCGTGCCGCTGACATTCAAAATATAGCCAGTTACATATTGACTTTACAAGGAACCAATCCTGCTAATGGTAAAGATCCTCAAGGGGAATTGTATGAGCCAAAGGAAGAAATCGCAACATCTATAAATGAATAAGAATCCAGTCATAAAAGATACAGAAAAATATCGGGATAAAATCTCGACGGTGGATTCGGAGGGTAAGCGAATTTGGCTATACCCTAAAAAACCGAAAGGCCATTTCTATACTATTAGAACCTATGTTAGTTGGGGTTTATTGGCGATTTTATTCGGTTTGCCTTTTGTAAAAATAAATGGAGCACCACTAGTCTTATTCAATATTTTAGAGCGCCATTTTATCATTTTCGGTTTGCATTTCACTCCTCAGGATTTTCATTTATTTGTCTTTGCAATGCTGACCTTTATTGTATTTATTGTTTTGTTTACGGTGGTGTATGGGCGGTTATTTTGTGGTTGGGTCTGCCCTCAGACAATTTTTATGGAAATGGTTTTTCGTAAAATTGAATATTGGATTGAGGGAGATGCTAATGCCCAAAAACGCTTAAACAAAGCTCCTTGGACAAAGGATAAATTCATTAAAAAATTTAGCAAGCAATTAATTTTTATCGCTATTTCCATTTTGATTGCCCATACTTTTTTAAGTTATATCCTTGGCTTAGATAGGGTCACAGAGATTGTCTTTTCTTCCCCATCTGATAATTTAGGTGGCTTTGCAGCAATGGTTTTATTTACAGGCTCATTCTATTTTGTTTTTGCTAGTTTGCGAGAGCAGGTTTGCACCACCATTTGTCCTTATGGCAGGTTACAAGGTGTACTAACTGATAGAAATACGATACAAGTTTCTTATGACTTTGTAAGAGGAGAACCTAGAGGTAAAATGAAAAAACAGAAAAAAGTACAACAGCCTACTAAGAAAGAAGATAAGTGTAAAAACAATTGTGGTCACTGTTCTAATGGAAAGCCTTGTCCTACGGAAAACATCCTCGATACAATGGCGGCATTAGCAATAAGTGATTCCCTTGATTCGGATAATAGCCCATACAGTAAAATGGTAAATCCGATTAAACAACAAGGCGACTGTGTTGCCTGTACCTTATGTGTACAGGTGTGTCCAACGGGTATCGACATTCGGGATGGGGTTCAATTAGAGTGTGTCAATTGTACGGCCTGTATGGATGCTTGCGATGAGGTGATGGAAAAGCTTGGTCGAAAAAAAGGCTTGATTCGATATGATAGTCTAAATGGTATTGAAAACAAGCAAACGAAAATATTTACGCCAAGAGTCATCGCTTATACCGCTGTTCTAGGTTTATTAATGGTCATTAATATCGCCATGTTAGGTAGTCGTTCAGATGTAGAGGCGGTGATTCTTCGAACACCAGGCATGCTCTATCAAAAGATAGATGACACCTATATTAGTAATTTGTACAACTACCAGATTTTTAACAAAACTAACATGGAACTGCCCTTAGAATTTAGACTAAAAACGGCTGGTGGGCGGATCAAGTTAGTAGGCAAAACACCCATTGCCCCTAAAACAGAAATGGTAGAAGGCGTACTGTTTATAGAAATGGAAAGAGCAGAGTTAAAAGGTCGAAAAAACAAACTGCTTATTCAAGTTTATTCGGACGGCAAACTAATGGATGAAGTGACTACTAATTTTTTTGGACCTGGGTAAATTATTTTGCATTCTTAAACACCTTCAAAAAAAAATCATGAAATTAAATTGGGGAACAGGTATTTTTTTATTCTATAGTTTTTTTGCTTTCACCTTGTTTTATCAGGTATATAAATCAACTCAATACGATCATAGCCTAGTTGTAGACAATTACTATGAAGAGGATCTAAAGTATCAATCTACTTTGGATAAATTGAATAATAGTTCAGCGCTAACTACGCCCTTAAAAATTAATTATTACGAGGGCTTACACATAGTAGAATTAGAATTTCCTGAAGGAATAAAGCAGATAACAGGTTCTATTCTATTTTACAGAACTTCTAATAAAAAAGAAGATATACGGCTACCAATTCGAGCTGGTGCAGAAAACTGCTTAGATATTTTTGTCCGAACACTAGCACCTGGCTTATGGAAGATTGAAGTAGATTGGGTTGGGGATGGCAAACATTTTTTAGATAGAACAGACATTTTCGTTCCTATGGAATTAGAAGAGGGCGTATTGTCATCGGTCTTATAAAAAGGCTCTACACTTAAAATATGTACTATACCGCTTTTACTATAGGTTTATTCGGCAGTTTACATTGCATAGGGATGTGCGGCCCCATTGCCTTAGCCATGCCTTTACATCAGCGTAACCAATGGCATTTAGTCTCAAATAGTCTGTTATATAATTTTGGGCGGGCTATCACCTATGGTGCTTTAGGACTAATGATTGGGATAATCGGAGAAGGAATTGTAATGGCAGGGCTACAAAAATGGTTATCCATAACAACTGGTATTGGCATTTTACTAGTCGTTTTCTTTTCCATTAATTTAGAGAAGAAAGTAATCGTCCTCCCCTATCTAAATCGATTATACTTTTGGCTAAAATCAAATTTAGGCCAATTACTAAAAAAAAGATCTAAGGTATCAATTTTTTTTACAGGGTTGTTAAATGGCTTATTACCCTGCGGCTTAGTTTATTTAGCCTTAGCCAGTGCTATATCTATTGGTGATTTATGGTCGAGCGCTTTATTTATGTTTGCTTTTGGGCTAGGGACAATGCCTTTGATGTTATTATTTATTTATTTTGGAAAAAAGGCACATCATAAATATCGAACTATATTACAAAAAATGTATCCAGTCTTTATGACCCTGCTCGCTTTTTGGTTTATTTATAGAGGCATTCATTTTTATTTACCCCCTAACTTTCAATTATCCGCTAGTTTAGAATTCTTGCCACTTTGTCATTAGTGAAAAAAAGTCTGGTTAACATAAATCACCTACTCCTAGTGATAAAAGTCAGTACCCTCCCCTCTTATCCTACTTATTTTTGACCTATCAAACTAATACACTGTGTACTAATCATTTCAATAACAAATAAATATGAAAAAGATATTATTCCCAACTGACTTTTCCCCAGCGGCACATAATGCATATCAATATGCCATTGCTATGGCTAAAGATATGGATGCAAAAATTGATTTAATTCATATCTATACAGCTTCATTTGCCGGATCAGATTTTTATACAGATCTGAGTAAACAGAGAAAAATACGAATCAAGCAGCAGGAGGAAATGGAAGAGCGAATGCACAATTTCATCAATCAATATGATTTCAAAAATATTGGAGACATAGTCGTCTATCCTGGTCTGTTTATCGATCAAGAAATAATGGAGCGAAGTAGAAAAAGTGGAGATTTACTGATCATGGGAACTAAAGGAGAGCGAAATGCAGTAGATAAATTAATAGGTAGTCTGACTACTCGACTAATGATGACTGCAGCTTGCCCTGTTTTAGCTATACCTGAAAATGCGAAGTATCAAGGTATGAAAACCATTACATATGCGACTACCTTTGATTTTAAGGATACTCATTTTTTAGAGCAATTAGCACAGTTCGGGAGTTACTTTAATTCAAGCATACAATTTGTACATGTAACAGATGACCCAAGGATGGAGGTAGAGGAAAATTTATATTTAGAAGGGTTACCTTTTGAAGCGATTCATTTTTCCATTATAAATAATCCCTCTGTCATGGAAGGAATAGACCAATATTTAACGGAACATACATCCGAAGCTTTAGCCCTTTATATTCCAAAGCGAAGTCTATGGGAGCGACTATTTCATAGCAGTTTTTCTAAAAAAATGACCTTTCATACGGATATCCCTTTGTTTGTTTTTCATGAATGAAGAAGGGAGTCAGGCCATCTTTTTACCGATCCAAAAATGGAAAAGTAAAAAGATGGTTTTTACAATGAAGGGATCGGACTACTTGTATTAACAATTCATCGCCTTTAGCCGTTCTGCATCTAAAACGGTAATGACACCACCTTTAATAGAAATATAGCCATCTTCTTTAAATTCTGCCAGCATCCGAATTACACTTTCTTTGGCAGTTCCAACAATTCGAGCAAGATCATCTCTCAAAATAGAGATTTGAGTTTCGCCAGATTTTTGTTGTTGCTCATTGAGCGCAATGATAGCGTTCGCAACTCTTTTACGAACAGAACTATAGGCTAGATTTAATAATTGCTCTTCCTTATCAATGACATTATTGGCAAGCATTTTAATCAATCGTGCGGAGACATCTCTGTTCTTCAACAATAATTGAAGGAAATCTGTTTTGGGAATCATACTTAATTCTGTACCTTCTGTCATAGACGTTGCACCATAGGAATAATTTTCCTCTGCAATCAATGCTGTATACCCAATAAAAGCTCCCTGATCCAGAATACTAATAATAAATTCCTTTCCATATTCATTAGTCTTGGTCAGTTTTACTTTTCCTTCTTTAATAAAGTATAAATACTTAGGATGATCTTCTTCAAAAAATATAACCTCTTTGCTTTTAAAAGTCTTTGTTTTTTTATCAACAGATAATTTTTTCAAATCCTCATATCCTTTTGCTTCATCCATAAAGCGACTTAGCCCCGTTTCGGTGCCATCAAACATCTTTTTTAGTCGTTCACTTTTCTTTAATCTAGTTTCGATTACCTGCAATAATTCATCTTTATAAAAGGGTTTGGTAATGTAGTCATCCGCCCCTAAGTTCATCCCTCTTCTAAAGTCATCTTTTTCTGCTTTAGCCGTTAAAAAAACGAAAGGCACATCAGCCGTTTCTGGTTTTCTACTCAATATATTAAGTACACCAAAACCATCTAATTTGGGCATCATTACATCGCAAATAATTAAATCTGGAGTAGATTCTATTGCTTTTTTCGCCCCAATAGCCCCATCCTCAGCGGTAGTAACCTCATAACCTGAAAGTTCCAATACTTCCTCTAAGATTTCTCTAACTTCTTGGTTGTCTTCAATTACTAAAATCTTTTTCATTGTCGTTATTTGTTGATAGATTGTCTAAGTGGATTGTTATTCCTGAGTTATCAGGAAGTAGAAATTTAAACATACTCTTACTAAGTAGTAAAAGTAGGTCCTTTTCTAAAATTATTAGAAATTTTTAACAGGATAGAAAAACTTTAGAAAGATTTTAGGCAGATAGGCCTTATCTGTTCACGTAGTTAAAGTTACTCTTTCCATGGCAAGAATAAATGAAAATTGGCGGAGCTCAAAATCTTCATTGTAAATACTAGGAATGACCGACTATGAAAGATTTAAATTAATACCTTGTCATGTGCTTAAATATAAAAGCAGTCGCCAAAAGAATTGACAACTGCTTTTATTAAAATAATTAAACAAAGAAAAGTTTGTACGGATAATCAGTTATTATTTCCGAGTTCTCCTCGTAGTCGTTTTTTTCTTTGCTACTGCCTTCTTTGCAGTCGCTTTCTTTGCAACTGCTTTCTTTGCAACTGCTTTCTTCGCTACTGCTTTCTTTGCTACTGCCTTCTTTGCAACTGCTTTCTTTGCAACTGCCTTCTTTGCAACTGCTTTCTTTGCAACTGCTTTCTTCGCAGTCGCCTTCTTTGCTACTGCTTTCTTTGCAGTCGCTTTCTTTGCAACTGCTTTCTTTGCAACTGCTTTCTTTGCTACTGCCTTCTTTGCTACTGCTTTCTTTGCTACTGCTTTCTTCGCAACTGCCTTCTTTGCAACTGCTTTCTTCGCTACTGCTTTCTTTGCAGTCGCTTTCTTTGCAGTCGCCTTCTTTGCAACTGCTTTCTTTGCAACCGCTTTCTTTGCAACCGCTTTCTTTGCAACCGCTTTCTTCGCAGTCGCCTTCTTTGCTACTGCTTTCTTCGCTACTGGCTTAATTTCTTCAATTTCATTAATAGCATTGTTTTTAACAGAACGTATGCCATTACTTGCGCCAGCGGAAGTAGTATACATTTGACTTTTACCTACTTGCTGTCCATTTGAAGAACGTAGCACAAAATAATGGCTA
>CALJIY010000483.1 GCA_937973945.1 uncultured Saprospiraceae bacterium
ATGCTTTTAATTTGGGCGAATACTTCTTCTCCTTCAAAAATAGTTAGAAAGTCTGCATCAGCAACATGTTCTACCCGATTACTCCCCCAGCCAACTCTAACGGGGTATCCCTGTCTAACTGCATCCAGCAGCTTAGATTTATCGCCAAAAACAGTCTGTCCGTTGTCATCATTCTGAAATACTTTTTGCCAGCCCGAATTTGAATTATTGGGCGTTTGGCAGGAACAAAAAAGCAATAATATGATACCAAATAATCGAGTCATTTTATTTTTGCATTTAAACTTATTGTTTCTCCAAAACCTGCTTCATCGTACATATTCCAAAGCACCTCTCCTTTGTTAAAGTTAACATTTATTCTGTATTTATGATTACTCGAGAAATCATTATAATCAATCTCTATTTCACTTTCTGATAACCATTTTGCATGTGCTGCCATAGGCGTTTTAAATCTAGTGTTTCTAGATATTTTATATATTCCTTCCATTCCCAACGGAATCTCTCTTTCACCATATTCTTCACTTCTTGAAATATTCAGACCAAGTATTAATTTTGCATTTGAGATATCAGAAGAGATTAATTTAAAATGTGTTAATCCGAAAGAATTTTGTTCGAAGATAAAATCTCTGTCTTTAATCTCTTCTGCTAATTTTGAGATAAAAACATTTCCTTTTTGATTCGGCTGAGCTTGAATCTTCAATATTTTGTCTTGTAATTTATTATAAGAATATTGATTTTCAGGAATAGAATCTTTTGATTCAATTGATCTTATAATAAAACTACCGACTTGACCTGGATCAAAACCAGTTCCTGTCATGATTACAACTAACTGCTCTTTGGGATATACAACTAATCTTTGATTTCCCCGTCCTCGTCCTTCATAAAGTCCTTCTAATTCATTTGGTATCCACCATTTATAACCATACGATTCTTCTCCATTCTGTAATCTAATCTGTTCACTTGATGATTTTTGTATCCAATCTCTTGAAATAATTTGTTTCCCATTCCATTTTCCTTGTTGAAGATACAGCTGTCCAATTTTCAATAAATCTGACGACAACCAATAACTATCTCCCCAACCATTATGATAACCTGATTTATCTGATGTTATTATATACTTCTTTATTGCTAGTGGTTCAAATAACATAGTATTACCATAATCTCCCAATTTTTTTCCCGTAGCTTTTTGAACTATCGCACTTAATAACTGAGTAGCACAAGAACAATACGCAAATTGACTTCCTGGTTCTGTAACGAGTTTTTGTTGAAGAATATATTCAATAGAATTTTTCTTCAATCTCATTTCATTTAACTGTCTTTCACCATCGCTAAAATCAGAACATAATCCAGATGACATAGAAAGCAAATGTTTTATAGTTAATTTTTTTTTCCATTCTGAATTAAATAGCTCTTCATACTCTGGAAAGAAATCAACTATTCTTTGATACTCACTTTCAATTTTGCCATTATCAATTGCGATTCCAACTATTGCCGATGTTATACTTTTTGTTACAGATGCAACATCATGGACGAATTCCTTTTTATTTGGATAAAAATGTGCATCTAGAATTGTTTTATTGTTACGAGCAATTACAATACTATTTACATTAATATTTTCTTTTTCCACCAAATCGATCATCTCAATCAGAACATTTGAATTCATTCCTTGTGATTCAGGAGTGACAAAAACATCATTAGATCGAAAAGATTGATTATTCTCTTGGATTGTATTTTGACATCCTATCAAATAAAGGACTATTGTAATCGATAATAATATTTTCATTTCTTGCTTTTAGTTACTAATAGATATGCGTTTTTTTTCAACTATTAGTTAATACTAAAGCCATCTCACTCTACCACCTCAATCCGCACCTGTGCCAATCCCGCCATCTCCAAATCAATAGCCTGCGCAGCAGCCAATGACAAATCAATAATTCTAGGACGACCATCTCTCCCAATAGCTTTTCTAGGATCTGGACCTCGATCATTTACTCGTACATTGACACACTTTCCATTATCCAATCGACAAACCTTCAATTTGGTATCAAAAGGCAAAGTCCAATGCGCTGCCGTATAGGCATACATATCAAAGAGTTCGCCGGATGCCGTTTGTCTATTCTGAAATAAATCAGAATAGAAGCTAGCCTCTCCTACTTGGGTAAAACTAGTCCCTCCTTTTTCGGAATAAGGGGCAGGGGTCTCGGCTGGCCTAGCCGTTTCAATGGCAATAGCAGGCGGAGGGCTTTGGTCTGCTTGGGTAATCTGTACTTGGGTAACACCTGCTTCTACTAAGCCAATCGCTTCCGCAGCAGCCAAGGATAAATCTATGACTCTTGGTTTGCCATCTCGACCAAACGCTTTATCAGGATTAGGGCCTCTATCATTGACGCGTACGTTGACACACTTTCCATTATCTATTCGACAGACTTTCAACATGGTATTAAAAGGCAAGGTCCAATGCGCTGCCGTGTAGGCATACATATCAAAAGGCTCTCCGGAGGCAGTAGAGCGTCCGTGAAACTTTGCCGCATAATAACTAGCTTCGCCGCTTTGTGTAAAAGAGTTCGTTCCACCTTTGTCCGTAAAAATAGGCGCTTCCTCTTTCACTGGTTCGCTGACTACCTTTTCTTCTACTGGTTCTTTTGCTTGGATCGGCGGCGGCGGTGTTTTATTCACTTGCGTTATTCGCACTTGCGATACCCCTGCTTTTACTAAATCAATCGCCTCTGCCGCTGCCAAGGATAAATCTAATATTCTTGGTTGGCCATCTCGACCAATGGCCTTGGCTGGATTCGGGCCTCTGTCATTTACTTTTACTGTGACACACTTATTATTGTCTATTCTGCAAACCTCTAACACAGTATTAAAAGGTAAGGTCCAATGCGCAGCGGTATAAGCGTACATATTAAAAGGTTCGCCTGATGCCGTGATTTTGCCATGAAACTTATCTGCGTAATAGCTAGCTTCCCCAGTTTGGGTGTCTGTCGCTGCCGTCGTTGCAGTAGTGCCCGTAGGATTGGTCGCAGCTGGCGTTTGCTTGGCTGGCGTCGCAGGCACCTTAACCAATGGATTGGAAGACATCGTGGATAAGGCCGTTACAAAGCCATTGATTCCTTCCTCTTTCATTGATTTTTTATAGGCCGTCGCTGCTTGTCTATCTGGAAATGGACCTAATAGTATTTTATAAATAGGTGCGCCTGCTGCTGTTTGATCTAATTTCATTAGAACATTACTAAACCATTTTCCTTGTAGCTCTGTCACATATCGTACGACACTTTCATAGCTGCTTAGGGATGCTACTTGTAAGGCATAGCCGACTTTATCTGCTCGAACAACCTCTACTTCATATAAGTCATTCGGTTGGTATCCTTTGACGAATTCTTTTCCAAAGTTTGGAATCACTTGCGTTTCGGAATTTTGGGCTTGTAGAAAACAGTAACAGCATAGGGCTATTAGTGTTAATGGAATGAATTTTCTCATGTTTTGGAGTTATTGAGATTGGCTGCCGCCAATGGTAAAAATGAACACGGAGACACGGGGGCACGGAGAAATCTTTACGTGCACCTTTCGCCTATTATGAAATAAACACGGAGGCACGGAGCACACGGAGAAAATTATATATAACTATGTGCACGCAGTGTCTCCGCGTTCTTTATTTGCAATTGGCTATCGCCAATATTAAAATGAACACAGAAGCACAGAGCACACGGAGAAATTTATATATATAACTCTGTGTGCTCAGTGTTTCCGTGTTCTTGATTCGCAATTGGCTATCGCCAACATTAAAATGAACACGCAGGCACGGAGCACACGGAGAAAATTATATATAACTCTGTGCGCTCAGTGTCTCCGTGTTCTTTGTTGTCAACATCTAATACCCCTCAAGATAAAAACTTTTTATTAGAGATTCTTTAAAAAATGTATTGTAGGCTTAGCGCTTTACTTTTCAGGGGAGCACTACCCTATTTTCCTTACAGGATTAGGGTATAATCCCTCTATTTTAAACATATTTCCTTACTTTTGGTCTTGAAGTTATAACTATTCCTACTCCCACAAGAGTAAAACATAAGTAATGGAAAAGAAGGTAAAGCGTAAAGCAGGCAGACCAAGAGATAGTAAAAGTTTGAATACCAATGATATTCTACGAACAGCCTTGCGCTGCTTTGCCAAACAAGGCTATGGGGGCGTTACTATCAATGCTTTGGCTAAAGAAACGGGTGTAGCGGACTCTTTATTACATTATCACTTTGGAAATAAAGAACAGCTCTGGAAGAAAGCGACGAGTCTAGTCGGTAAAGAAATCCACCAAGAACTAATGGATTTGTTTGCAATGATTGATGATATGGATGGCTTGGAAAAATTGCGCTTATATAATAAAAAGATCATTTATATTTCTGCCAAATATCCTGAATTTCAGCAAGTGGTGATTCAAGAAGTCTTTTCGGATAATCCTCGATCTGCTTGGCTAATAGATGAATTAATGCAGCCTATTTTTGGGTTTATGGAGGCGATTCTAAAAGAGGAGATGCAAAAAGGACGGATCAAAGAGATCCCACCTGCGAATCTGTCTAGCTTTATTATTGGGTCCATCACTACCCTATTTACGCGTTCTTTTCAAATGCAGAAAATGCATGGGATTGATTCTTTTGATCCAGTACAAGTAGATCAGCATGTGGAGTTGATGAATGATTTGTTGTTTACTGGATTACTTAAAAAATAAAATAGTATTTTAATTAAAATGCATAGGCATATATATTTATTCAAACACATAGGCACATAGAACACATAGACTTCTATACTATGTGGCCTATGTACCTAGGTGGTAAAAAGTATTTAGTCTATTTCTCTCCCTCAATCCACTTCCGAAATGCAGCCGTCTTGGGCCCACTAGTTTTCAAAGCAGCCTTATCATTACTCATTGTAATCACTAAGCGATTGCCAAAATAGGCTTCCATTTTTTCAATAAAATTAATATTTACAATTTCACTTCGATTGATTCTAAAAAACAAACTTGGATCTACTAATTCTTCTAGGTCAGACATGCGGTAGTTCACTACATGTTTTTTCTTATTCGTATCTATCGCAAACACTAAATCCCCACTAGCAGAAAAATAGGCAATGTCACTGGTGTTTAATAAAACGATCCCCGTCGTCTTTTTTATCGTAAATCGTTTCTTATATTCTTTTTGAGAATTTTGTAGCGCTGTTTTAAACTCGTCGATGATCTGCTGATCTAAGGTTGTTGTATCTTTTGCTTTAAACAATTTTAGGTATTTATCTAAGGCTTTAATTAATTCTTCTTCGGAGAAAGGTTTTAATAAATAGGCAATGCCATTGGTCTGGAATGCTTCTAGTAAATATTGGTCATAGGCTGTTGTAAATATGATAGGAGATTGTATTTCATATTGCTCATATAATTTAAACACCTTTCCATCTAATAGTTCTATATCCGATAAGATCAAATCTGGATCTCCTTGCTCTTTTAAATATTTCAAGCCTTGCTGTACACTCTGCACCCACTTTATTTCTAGTTCATGTTCAAAGTAGCCATATAGTAGTTGTAGTAGATTTTGAGCGGCTAGTTTTTCGTCTTCTAATAGGAGTATTTTCATTATTAATGTTTTTCTGTGAAGAACAACAATCAAGTATACTTGTCCAAGAGTATTGATAGACACTCAGGATTGGCTATCGCCAATAAACAATAGTGTGATTTTAGTAAAAAATAATCTTATGTCCTCTTAAACTAATTTCACCAAGGGAACTTTCACTAAAAATGACGTAGCAGTTTTTTCAACAATCAAGTTTTGATCTGTTAATAACTGAATTCTTTTTTTCAAATTATTTAAGCCCGTACCTGTACTATCTTTGACGGATTCTTTAGGCCGATTCGTATTTTGTACACATAGGTGATCAGCTTCCAAATAAATTTTTGCTCGAATCGGCTCATCAGGTAAAGCAAAATTATGTTTAACAATATTTTCTAATAAGGTTTGCATAGAAGCCGGTGGTATAAAATATTCGTCCAAATTTTCTTTATCTAAAGTGCTATCAAAAAAGTATAAATCATCAAATCGTTGTTGCAATAAGAAAATATAATCTTCTGAGAATTGCCATTCTTCTTTCAAAGAAACGACATCTTGATCTTTGTGTCGAATCATATATCGATATAAAGAAGATAAGCGCTTGGTATATCGACTTGCCTTTTTAGGATCTATCCCAATTAAAATATCTAAAATATTTAGGTTATTAAATAGAAAGTGGGGATCAATTTGTGCGCGTAGCAATTGTAATTCACTTTCCTTTTTTTCTTTTTCTAATTGCATAACTTGATTTTTACTTTCATAATGTTTTTTTCCGATCAGAAATAGACTTGGACCAATCATAGAATTGAAATTGGTTTCTATTCCTTCTATTAATTGCATTAGAAAATTCTCGTCTAAATGTTCATACATCCAAGGAACTAACCAAGGTTGTATCACTCTCTGTAGCAATAATATAGCAACCGTTAAATAAAGCGTTTTGAAATATTTTTTCTCATGAAAGAAATCATTAAAGATCCAATATACAACTATCAAAACAACGACAACGTCTAGACTAAAATCAAAGGTAAATATGCCCAAAGCTTTTAATCCTCCCCAACTGAACATTTCGTACTTCCCTTCAAGTAAACCCTCTAGATAAACAAATGGAATCACAAAAGAATAATAGACCCCAATTAGCTGCCAGTCCGTTTTAGTTGCTCGTTTAAATATGTTTTTCATAGTCTCTATTCCAATTTTGCAATTCTATAATATTTCCTTCTGGATCTTTGGCATATATTAAAGTGATATAACCAACCCCTTCTATAAACTTACCGCTAATTTCTCCTTGTTTACTCCCTCCATGTAGTAACACTTTTGATAAGACTTGGGCTACATCTTCTACTTCAAATGCAATATGCCCATATCCTTTCCGATTGGGTAGACTAGGTAAATTATCCTCCATCTTTCCATAACTATAGATTTCTAAAGTGGGACCATTGTCTCCACCACCTGGCAAGCGCAAATGTACGCCTTGTATATGGGCATTGGGGATGCCCAAACAGGTATCCAGCCAATCTCCTGATTGATTCCTTACTGGTGGCACAGGAACACATTTGAATACCTTCATGTAAAATTCTGCTAAAGCGCTCCAATCCTTACTAACAATATTGGTATGCACATATTTCATACTACAAATCTATGTTTTAAATGATCTATAAATAATTTTAAAAAAGTGAACCTACTACTTTTTTCGGTCAATCCCTACTTTTTACCCGTGAACGAATAGGGGACAATTAAAAAATAGCTTCACCTAATAAATAAGGACATTCACCTAAAAATCAACGAGTTGACTCTATTTTCTATGATAGCAAGGATGCTTCCGCCTAACTTTGAACTCAGAAACTTATTACTCACTCGTTAATAATCGAACGAAATTATATAATTATGAAAA
>CALJIY010000484.1 GCA_937973945.1 uncultured Saprospiraceae bacterium
CCTACTGTTTCTAATAAATGAATCGCTTTATCCTTGCGGGCCAAGTCATTTTTCCAAAGGCCATGCACTTTCATTGGTTCCATAATCGCATCTCCTATTGGCTGTACTGGATTCAAGGAACTATAGGGGTCTTGAAAAATAATTTGTAGTCGCTTTCTCCATGCCCGCCACTCGGTTTCCGATAAGGTCATCAGATCTTTTTCTTCATACCATACACTTCCAGAACGGGCTTTTTCTAAGCCTAAAATAGTTCTACCTAAAGTAGATTTTCCACAACCAGAACTGCCGACTAAACCAAAGGTTTCCCCTTTATAGATATCAAAACTAACGTCATTGACCGCTTTTACGTAAGCGGTCGTCTTGCCAAAAAAATTCTTTTTTGCTGGATACCAAGTTGATAAATCATCTACTTTGAGTAAGATATCTTGCGCAGCCAATGCCTGCCTCCTGCCTGTAGCATCATTTCGAACAATAAGATTTTCTTGCTCAATCGTTTCAAGGGTCGGCAACTTTGATAAATGAAAATGTTGGGCTGGTCTACAAGCTAACAATCCTTTCGTATAAATATGTTGAGGGCTGTTAAAAATTTGATCGACTGTTCCTTGCTCTACAATATGTCCAGCTCGCATCACCAATATCCTATCCGCCATCTGCTTAATAACCCCAAGATCATGTGAAATAAAAATAATAGAAAATTGATATTGTGCTTTTAGTTCATTCAATAACCGCAGAATATCTTTTTGGACCGTTACGTCCAATGCCGTAGTCGGTTCATCTGCTATTAGAATAGATGGCCTTGCGGATAAAGCCATCGCAATCATAATCCGCTGCTTTTGCCCGCCAGATAATTGGTGTGGGTAAGCGTCAAAAATTCTTTCCACTTCCTCCAATTGCACTTGTTCGAACAATTCTAGTACCTGCTTTTTAGCTACCGTCAATGACAGCTGTTGATGTTGTTGAATGGCTTCTGTTACTTGTGCTCCACAAGACATAATTGGATTCAGAGAAGTCATCGGTTCCTGAAAGATCATCGCAATCTCTTTCCCTCTTATTGCTTGCAATTCTGATGTAGCGAGTGTTAATAAGTCCTGCTTATTCCCTAATTGTACGCCCCCAGTAATCTTCGCTTTATCAGACAATAACTGCAACATGGATAAGGCGGTCACACTCTTCCCTGAACCAGATTCGCCAACAATTCCTAAGGTCTCTCTTTTTTTTAAGGAAAAAGAAATATTCTTTACTGCCTGCTCTTGTCCTGAAGGCGTATCAAATTGAATAGAAAGATCTTGTACGGTTAAATGATCAGACATTTTGAATTTTTTAGAATAAAGCGATACCTTTAAGTTAACAACAAAAATAAAACAATCATTTCGTTAACTATGAGAATTTCTACATTCATTGTGCTATTAGTAGCTGCGTGGGCCTTATTATCTTGTAACTCCTTGAAGACCGCGTTAAACAGAGGCCTACAAGATCAGAATCGGAAAGTAGTCCTAGATAGTATTGGCAAAAAATTAGGAAAAGGCGTCGTTCAGGGGGCCACTATAGAACTCAGTAACGATACCACCGCACATCGGATGGGCGTATTTTTAAATAATCTAACAGATTCCGTTACCACTTCTACGCGGATTATGATGGACAGTTTATTTCAAAATGATATTCGCATCAAACAAGCTGTTGCAGGAGTGATGGACACCTTTAGGGTAAGCATGGATTCGATCTTTTATCAATTACAAGAAAATGATTTAAAAGAACTAATGTTGAGTTTGAATCAACGCATCCGAGAGCTCCCCTTAGCCAGTGCTGGTCATCGACTGAGAGAATCTTTAATCGGCCAAGACGCCTTGCAAGATTTATTAGTCATCAGAGACTCCTTACTAGGCATTCATACCCAACGAATGGCAAAAGGGTTTATGGGAGAAATGGTTAATGAAGAATCGACAGATAGATTACAAGCAGCTATTCGAGAATCTATGGATCCAACGATTGACAAAATATTTGATCGCTTAGATAATTCTACAGAAAGGGGACTCAGCTTTGCCCAAAGTAATATCAATCAAATATTGCTATTAATTTCTTTATTAGCTGCTGGTATTATTTATTTCTTCAAATACCAAAAAGATAAGTATAATGATTTGGTGAGAAATCTAACTTTAGAAATTGAAAATATGTCGGATGAAGAAGCTCAAAAACAATTGAAAAAAAATATTCGGAATAAAACGACTGCTTCTAAATTAGAACCTTTACTTCGGGGTATTTTAATAGATCAAGGAATTGTTAAGGATAGATAAAAAATATTACATAGATTACTGTTATGCCTATGCATTAGACTTGTTCCCAAATAATCAATACTCTGTAATTAAAGTTTTCTAAAATTAAATATTGTTCTTTTTGCATTCTGCACGGGCTTATGCCTAGAGGCATAAAGAGTATAGCAAAAGAAAAGAACCAAAAACCCTAGACAAAAACAAGCACCCCATCCCTTCGGGTTCGGAATTGACTTTCCTCATGCTGTTTTTGTCGGGCATCCTGCCCAGATTTTGACCTATGGTATATACATAAGTATTTGCGTAATTGACGGGGACGAGGCTACGCCCCTTAAGAAGCTAGTAAATACTAGCATTTTACTATAGACAGTGCCGAAGCTAAAGCTCCTAAGTCTTATAAAAAGAGCATCGCCCTGACACCGTCTATAGCAAAAATATTAGGACAGAACTCCTAAGGAGCATAGCTTCGTCACCGTATTTCCTTTAGCTAATAAAAGATATGTATATATCATAGGATTTTGACCAAAGTATCAACACCTATTATGCAAGTAATCTTAAACAATTTATACACAAATCTATTCCAATCAGAATTGTTAGGAATTAGTGCAGAAATAAATACGATAGAGGTCTGTGCAGATATTACGGATGCTGATTTAGAAACGCATAGAGGTTTCCTTGCTAGTGTCACCTTGACTAACAGTGTTGCTTTTGTTGCTGCATATGATACTTTTCAGTGTGTAGCATACTTAAGCCATTTTCTGAAAATATAATCTAAAAACATGCTACTATATACATGTCACTATTTTAAATAACCATTTATTTAAATGTAACAAAAACAATTAGTTTAGGTAGTACGAGTTAATCAAACAGATAATAAATAACTAAGTATTTGATGGTTCTCCTTCAATA
>CALJIY010000485.1 GCA_937973945.1 uncultured Saprospiraceae bacterium
AATATAATATCGTATTTCTTGCTCCGATATAGGCTCAAAGTGCACTTTCGAGTGACCACTAAAGATCGTTTTTTGTTCAGCGGCTAGTAAGCAAACACCTGTTATTACCTCATGTACCTTACCAGAAAGTGCCGTTAATATGCGAATCGCATCTGCCTCATCTTTTGGCTTTTCATAGATTACCTCCTCCAAAATAACAATGGTATCTGCTGCTAGGATAATCTCTTGATCTTTAATGAATTCACTACAAGCCGTTGCTTTTTTTTCTGCTAAGAAGGCAGGCACTTCTGAAGGGGGAAGGGTAGTGGGATAGGATTCTTCGGTATCTTTCGTTTGTATCGTAAATTCAAATCCTGCCTCTGTTAATAATTGACTTCTACGAGGAGATTTGGACGCTAAAATAAGTGGTCGATTGGTAATCATATTTAGGAGCTTATTTTGTAAAATCAGACTTGGTAGGTTTCTAGAACCAGACTTGGTAAGTTTCTAGAACCAGACTTGGTAAGTTTTCAAAACTTCCCAAGTCTAAATCTCGTTTTGAAGTTGAAGTTGAGATTGAAGTTGCATATTTACTTTAACCATTTCCTATGAATCCGTAACACCTTTTCAATCACATCTCTAACGCAGCCCTCTCCGCCATTACTAGGGGAAACAAACAAAGAAATCTCTTTAATCTCAGGAACGGCAGACTTAGGACAAGTCGGCATACCCACCAACCTCATCACTTGATAGTCTGGTAAATCATCTCCCATATATAGCACTTCCGTATCTTCTAGATCATGGATATTCGTAAACTCTTGGTAATCCTCTTTCTTATCTCTAGAAAGGTGATAAATATCCGTAATACCTAATTCTTTGAAAGTAGGCGTTAGATGGGTTAAATTACCTCCAGAAATAAAGGCAATTTTATATTCCTGTTGAATGGCAATCTTCAAAGCGGTTAAATCTTTTTGATGTAGTTGGCGCATGATCTGTCCATTTTCAAAAACAAAAATATGTTGATTGCAGAGTACGCCATCTACATCAAAAACGAATGCCTTTATTTTCTTAAATTTTTCTACGTTGTTCATTAAAACAAAAATTAGAAATTATCAGCTTTAGCTTCAAATCTATAAATATTACCTAGTCGTGCAGGTCAACGTCACGGTTTGAAGTTGAAGTTGAGATTGAAGTTGAACTCGACCAATTAAACATTTCTCAAAGCAACCTCAAGATCATTAATCAAATCTTCTACATCTTCTATACCGACGCTTAAACGAATAAGCGAATCTGTCAGACCTACTTTTAGCCTGTCTTTTTTCGGAATAGAAGCATGTGTCATAGTGGCTGGATGTCCTATAAGAGATTCTACACCACCTAGTGATTCTGCCAAAGTGAATAGATGGGTCGTACTTAAAATTTTCATAGCATCCTCTTCATCACCGCCTTGGATATCAAAAGAAATCATGCCACCAAAATCATTCATTTGTTCTTTTGCGATAGTGTGATTCGGATGATCTTTAAAACCAGGATAATAGACTTTTCCTACTTTTGGATGTGCCTTTAAAAATTTAGCTATTTTTTTTGCATTCTTACAAGAACGCTCTACACGGAGATGCAAAGTTTTAATTCCCCTAAGTACAAGAAAACAATCCTGCGGCCCAGGAATAGCACCTACAGCATTCTGTAAATAATGTAACTTTTTCGCTAAGTCTTTTGTCTTTACAACGACGGCACCCATAACTACATCAGAATGCCCCCCTAAATATTTTGTGGCGGAATGACACACCATATCTGCACCTAAGTCTAGCGGATTCTGTAAATAAGGAGAAGCAAAAGTATTATCCACACAAGTAAGGATATTCCCATATTCTTTGACTATAGAACAAATCGCTTTAATATTAATAATATTTAGCATTGGATTAGTGGGCGTTTCTAACCAAACTAACTTTGTTTTCTTTTTATTAATATGTTTTCTAATATGCTCAGGTTGATCTAAATCGACTAAAACAGATTTAATACCATATGGCTCAAAGACGGTTTTCATGAGTCGATAAGACCCACCATATAAATCATTGGATGCTAGTATTTCATCTCCTGGCTTTAGTAATCTTAAGATGGCATCCATTGCAGCTAAGCCACTACTAAAACAAATCGCATCCACACCATTTTCTAGGGCTGCCAAATTCTTTTCTAAAGCAGATCTAGTAGGATTATGCGTTCGAGCATATTCATACCCTTTATGCTTACCAGGCGCCTGTTGGGCATAAGTAGAGGTTTGATAAATAGGCGTCATGATGGCACCAGTTGCTGGATCTGGCTCAATACCTGCATGAATTACTTTAGTTCCGAATTTCATTGTTATGGATTAGCTTGTTTCTGACTTTAAGCGATGATATTGTTATGCTTAAAAGACCTTGTTTTATGACTACGTAAAAGAACAAATAATTATTGAGTTATAGAATGCTTAGGAACGATGAAATCATAAGTTGGACACTTTGATGAAGTTATTCATCCATAAAAGTAAATTATAAGCTGAGTAGACACTATTTGTTATGATTTATTTAAAATAACAATTATTTATATGTTTTGGCTGCTTTTAATTTGTTCTAATTTTATGTAAATTGCAGTTAATATTTCCCCTCTCTCTCAGAAATAAATCTTATCTGAGATCCATCCACATCGTATAAAATAAAATCTCCCATCTAACTTATTAAATCTCCGTATTATACATATTAGGAATAAGAATTACTTGATTTTTATTGCTGTCTGATGTTAGTAAAAAATGCCAATGTACATATATGGCTATGCATTGCTATGCTCAGGTATCATAGAATCTTACCCACCGAATTCTTACCGCTCTCCTGATAATTCTTTTAAATGTTTTTTTAAATGTTGAATCAATGAGATTTTCATCATCCCTACTATTTATTTCTAAAAAACAATTGTTGTCTTTTGTTTTTTACAGTCTGTGTCTTTTAGGTACGCTTCCTATAATAGGACAAACTACCTATACTTCATTTCCGAAGGATCAGCAATTATACCAAAGGGATATATCCAGTAATTATGCAAGTATTCCTGTTAATGGAACTATTGCACAATACACGGGCTATACCAAGCTATCCCTTAAGGTTTATAAAGAATCTAATGTAGTGTTCGATCAAAGTAGGAATTTGTATTACTCTGGCGGGCGATCATCTTTTTCTTTTTCTGTAAGGATTCCAGCGGAATTATCAAATTATCGATTTGAGCTATATGGAGACCAAAATGGAACAAAAACCTTATTGAAAAGTGCGAATAGAGTAGTAGTAGGAGACATTATTTTAATTAATGGTCAATCCAATGCCTTAGCCTATGCGGCAGCTAAACCTGCGGATTTCGATGATTTTGCCAGAACCTACGAAGGTGGATGGAAATTGATGCAATATTCTTTTCCAGGACAATGGGGCGCTCATTTAGCAAAAACGATTATACAGAATAAAAGAATACCTGTTGCTATTTTTAATCAAGCAGAAGGCGGCAAGTTTATTTCTTATTTCTTAAGAAATAATAGCAATCCTAATACTGGTAATTATGGAACATTAAAGAGGCGATTAGAAGATGGTGGTTTTAACAATAAAGTAGCTAGCATTATCTGGTTTCAAGGAGAAACTGATGGTTGGGAAACGTCTATTTCGGAATATAAAAACTCTTTTAAACAATTACATCAAGCTTGGAAGCAAGATTATAATCCTAGGAAAACGTATATCTACCAGATACGATTTGGCTCTTGCAGCCATGTGAAGCCTTACCCAATGGAAGCACAGCGCCAGTTGGCGGAAGAATTGTACGACGTAGGCATAATGAGTACGAACAATGCCGATCATGATGGTTGTCATTTCCCTTTTGAAGGAGGTTATCAACCATTAGCAAAGCGTTTATATGAATTAATAAATAGAGATGTATATGGTGTCAGTAAAAGTAATGTAGAGGCACCTAATATTAGTAAAGCGACCTTAACTTCTTCGAGAGAGATAAGATTAGAATTTGACAACACCTCCAGTCTTTCTTTTTCAGGAAATCCTTGGTCAGAATTTACTTTAGAAGGATCTTCAGCCAGAGTAACTAGTGGTAGAGTGGTTGGAAATGAGCTTAGATTAACTTTGTCGAGTGCTGTTTCTTCTCTAGATGGTGTTAGCTATTTAGCTCATATAGGAAGTGCTAGAAACTGGGTCTATAACTCGAATAGCGTTGGTATCTTATCTTTTTATGATTTTCCTGTAGGTCAAGGAAGTACATCTGTTGATCCACCAGATGATCCTACTCCTACTCCTACTCCTACTCCTACAAACTGTGGAGACGTGACGGTAGGAATAGGAGCTAGTTCGATTACGCTTAATGGTTTGAACGCACCAATTGTAACTGTACAGGTATTTAGACCTGATTGGACTACTGCATTTAGTTGTAATGGAGACTGTAACGGAACTACTAAAACAGTTAGTAATCTTGCTGTTGGTAAGTATTTTGTTAGAGTACAATTGCTTTCTGCGAACTGGCAATTGATCTGTAAGGTAGAAGATTTTTATACGGTTGATGGATCGGGATCAACTACACCACCAGAAGAGGAGCCGCCAAGTTCTGGTAATAGTTGTGATAATATTAGTATTTCGACTAACTCAAGCGGTGTAGTCGTTAGCGGTTTAGATCAAGCAACGGTTGGTTCTTTATTGGTACTATCAGAAGATTGGAGTATTAGTTATTACAATTGTTGGGGAGATGCATGTGGTAGTGGGAATATTACAGTTCCAGTAGGACGTGGATCTTATAGGGTCATTGCTAAACATTATAATGCTTCTTATCAAGAAGCTTGCACAAAAGAGCGTATCATTACGGTAGGTAATTTGACAGAAGAAACAGATCGTAGAAATAGGGTAGCTTCAAGTGCGGTTGAAACAACCTTTAAAGTGTTTCCAACTGTAGCAGTAAATCAAATACAGGTGCAGTTGCCCAAGGCTACGAATTATATAAAAATATTCTCTCAGCAAGGACAGTTGATACAAACGGTAAACGTTAAAAACTGGCAAGCAAAACAATCTATACAATTAGATAGTACGGCTCAAGGAATGTATTTTTTAAATGCGTCTTTTGTGGATGGTACAAATGAAACTAGTAAGTTCTTTATTCAGTAGTTTCATTTGAGCATAGACACAAATAAAAAAAAGCATGGTGCAATCACCATGCTTTTTTTGTACGGAAGCATTTTAAATAGCTTCAACAAGTATCTATTTTATCCTAAAGGATTCTCTCCTTCATCAAATTTCCATTTGCCGTCAGCTTGTTTTGTTCCTTCTCTAGTTGGCTGATTATTTGATCGAGGCTGTTGTTGTTGAGGAAGATTGGTATTAGCTTGTCGGCCACCTGCAAATTTCTTGTACATACTATATAACATTGGACCAAATGTGATTAAGAGTCTGAATAATCTACCCATTATTTATGATTTTTAATTTTATTGCAAATACTCTTTCAATCCGTTCTTTATTTGACAAGAGTACCTACACTTGTTAGAATCTATATTTCTGACTAGTAAAAGAATAGCTCGTCACCCTATTTAACATAGATTTCACTAAGTCCCTTTATTTTAGCAACCTAAAACCGTTCTTTTCAAATTTATCGAAGCCTTTTTGCACCCGCAACCAAGCTAAGCCATCATGGTCTTTGATTCTGTATACATCTTTAAAGCCATTGGCTACAGCTTGATCTAAATGCACAAAGGCATTGGCTTTATCTTCCATTAAAGAATAAGCACAAGCAATATTGAAGTGGGCATTAGAATCAGTTGGATCAATTTCTAGCGCTTTCTTAAAATCTACAATAGCTCCTTTATAGTCGTATTCTTTATATTTTTCAATACCACTCTTTTTATGCAAAGAGTTATCTGGTTTAGGCGCCCGTCGCTGTCTAGGTGCTTGATAGCCACCAGGCTGACCAAATCCTCCTGGTTGTTGACCATATCCGCCTCTATTTCTAGGCTGTTGTCGGCTATTTCTTGATTGGTTTCTTTGATATTGACTATAGGCCCGCATAATAGCTGGCCCAAACATTATTAACAGTTGAAGTAAACGTCCCATTATTAAAATTTGAAGTTTTGAAGTTATAGACTGACTTATTTTTGTCGATTCCTATATTTAAAATTCCTTTCTCTCCTATAGTTTAAGGAATTAAAGATATTCTAAAATAACTCATGTATATACAAGTATACGATTTTATCTATAAAATCGCCTATTATTTGGACTAACAGTAGGTAGTAGTGTCACATTTGTTATACGTTAAGAATTACCTAATACCTACCTCTTCTATATCGTTTTTTAAACTTTTAGTGGCTACTAATAAGCAAAGTATGGCAACCCATTCCAAACTACCAATAGCTAATAAAGCCCAGCGCAGAGAATCTACCCCATAAGTGGGCGCCAACCAATCACTAATCACCCCTGTGAGGAATGGCCCTGTACCAACTCCACAGAGAGAAATAAAGGTGACAAATACCGCATTTGCGGTAGCACGAATCCTAACCTCCACCAAATCTTGTAAAATCGTATAAGCAGGTCCTATATAGAAGGCATACAAGATATTAGGCATTAAATAGGAAAATAAGGCCGTGTATTTATGCTCACTAAATAATACGCCAATGGCAAATGGAAAACTGAGTGCAAAGGAAATAGCAGATAACCATAAGTACCATCTGATATCCTTTTTACCCAATTGATCACTTATATAACCTCCTAAAAATGTACCAAATGCGCCACAAACACCAATAGCAAAAGCCAACCACAGACCGATTTCAGCGGTTCCCATTCCATGAATTCTTGCAAAAAAGGGTGGCATCCAAGTCGCAAAGGCGGTGCCTACAAGCGCATGTAGACCACTACCCAGCATCATGAAGAGTAAAGTTTTCTTTTTAAATACCGCAGATAAAGCTTCTTTGAGGGTGGCTTTTTTCTGATTTTCATCATATTGACCATCCAATATTCCTCGCTGCGGTTCTTTCACGGTGTAGTAAAATACAATGGACAATATAATGCCTGGAAGGCCAACTACCCAAAAAGCAGTTCGCCAGCCATAAGATTCTTCTAAAAAACCGCCAATTAAAAATCCTAGCAGTAAACCAAAATAGACCCCCATACTTCGAATCGCAAAGGCTCGCCCACGCTCGTGTTTTGGAAAATAATCTGGGAGGATAGATAAAGCGGGTGGGGCAGAGCCTGTTTCTCCTAATCCTACGCCAAAACGAGCAAGAAATAATTGCCAGAAATTATTCGCAAAACCAGTAAATGCTGTAATACTACTCCATACGGCTAAGGCAACACCTATAATGTTTTTTCGATTGTATCTATCCGCTAAATGGGCCACTGGAATTCCAAAGGCTGTAAAAGATAAGGCAAATGCCAATCCCGTTATCAAGCCCAACTGGGTATCCGATAAGCCCATTTCCGCCTTGATAGATTCCTGTAGAATAACAATCAACTGGCGATCTAGATAGGAAAAGGTAGTAACCAATGTGATCATGAATAGTACATACCATCTATAGGAGGATAAAGCTTTTGGCGTGGAGCCCATATTTGTTTAGGTTTTCGTTCCGTTCTCCGAAATATAAGAACTTATTCCACATTTTTCTATTTTTGTGGCATGCGTAAACTAAAGTTACAAGAGCTAAATCGCCTAACAGTAGAGGCTTTTAAAGAATCCGAAAAAACACCAATCGTATTGGTGCTGGATAATGTGCGATCTGGCTTGAATGTGGGGTCTGCCTTTCGAACAGCGGATGGTTTTGCCATAGAGAAAGTATACCTATGTGGGATTACGGCCCAACCTCCGCATAGAGAGATTCTAAAGACCGCTATCGGCGCCACTAGCTCTATGGACTGGGAATATACGCCTACTACTTATGAAGCGGTTGCCCAACTAAAAAAAGAGGGCTATTATTTAGCCGCAGTAGAACAAGCAGAAGATAGTACCTCGCTACAAGACTTTCAATTGCCATTAGATGCCAAAGTTGCCCTGATATTTGGCAATGAAGTAAAAGGGGTCAGTCAAGAAGTAATGGAAATTGTCAATGAATGTGTAGAAGTCCCACAGTATGGGACCAAGCATTCTTTTAATATCTCTGTCTGTATAGGTATGGTTTTATGGGAAGTCTTTCGAAAATGGAAATTTTCTTAAAAAGCTAAGTCCTTGATTATCAGCTAATATCTTTTAATCCTACTCTTCCTAAGAAAATAGTATTTTTGTTATTTGGTCTGATTTTTACATAGTTGTATATTGTAAGCTTCTTAAAACACTATAACCAAACACAAAGCACAATCCTTACTAGCAATGAAGAGTATATTTTTAACTGGAATCCTATTGTTCTTATTTTGGGCAGGATTCTCATCTATGAACGCGCCTGAGGGAAGGGAGTCAGAAGAGGATATATTATTGTTCAGTCCCCCCGTCCTTGATCCAGATTTTGCTAGCCTTACGCAAGAATACATAGACCATTTTCAAGAGGTCATGGATGCTTCTAACACGCCAGGAGCTGCCATTGCTATTGTCAAGGATAACCAAATTTATTACTTAAATGGTTTTGGCGTAAAAAACAATAAAACGCAAGAACCTATAGATGTTAATACGGTTTTTCGATTGGGTTCTTTATCCAAAGGAGTAGCAGCGACACTGACAGGTGTCATGGTTGAAAAAGGGACACTAGATTGGAATGCTAAAGTAGTAGATTATTTGCCAGAATTTGAGCTCAAAAGCACAGAACAAACGACCAAGGTTAACCTTAAGCATTTATTGTCTCACACGACTGGTTTACCTTACCATGCCTATACTGATATGGTAGAACGAGGCCATGATCTATCCTTTATCAATAAACATTTTAAAACGGTTGATTTAATAGCTAAAGAGGGAGAAGTGTATGCCTATCAGAATGCCGTATTTAGTTTGATAGGAGAAGTGATGGAAGTAGCGACTGGGCACCACGTGTCTGACTTATTGGCGATGGAATTGTTCCAGCCTTTAGGGATGGCAAATGCATCGGCTAGTTATGAAGGCTTAGTAGGAAGTAACAATTATTCTCATCCACACGCAGGGGGAGGCACTTATTGGAACAAAAGAAAGATTAGTAAAAAATACTACAATGCGATTCCCGCAGGAGGAATTAATGCTAGTATCTCAGATATGAGCACCTACCTGCAATTGGTATTAGGTAATCGTCCAGATCTATTATCGGAAAAAACGCTAGATCAGTTATTTGAGCCACTTGTAAACACCCGAAATAAAAGAAAATATTTTAGACGTTGGCCTTTTGTCGAAGAATCATATTATGGACTAGGTCATAGAGTTGTGACGACGAACGATGATATTATTATTTATCATGGCGGCTATGTCAATGGATACAAATCTGAAATTTCTTTTAATAGAAAGGATAAAGTCGGAATCTGTGTACTGACGAATGCGCCTAGTGAATTATCAGGAAGAAGTATACCTGAATTTTGGAAAGCTTATAGAGCTATGAAAGCTAAAAAGAAAGAGGAAGGACAAATAGAGGAGCAACCAGCGTTTTTATTACCTGAGAAACTGTAAAAATAATGGTGAATGTAAAATGGTAAATGGTAAATCACGTCATGCATTTACCATTTATAATTTACCATTTACCATTTATTACTCCGAAATCAATTCTGAAATTTCCCGCCCACTAATTTCTACTTCACTAGTATCTATCACCTCTGGATAGGAAATCCTACTCAATTGCTCCACTACCTGGTCTCTTACAGGATAAAATAAAGGTTTTTCGCTCTCAGGCATTGGCTCTGGATTAGGCAGCTTTAATCGTCTATGATTCACTTGCTTCCCATTTTTCCAAAATCTGAAGCATACATGCGGGCCTGTTGCTAATCCAGTAGACCCAACATATCCAATGACTTGCCCTTGCTTTACATGCACACCAGATCGAATACCTTTACCAAATTTTTGCATGTGGAGGTATTGCGTTTGATATACTTTATCGTGTTTTATTTTGACATATCGACCATTTCCTTTTCCATAAGCAGCATGCGTTACAACACCGTTGGCAACTGCCACAATAGGTGTCCCATAAGCCGCCGCGTAATCTGTTCCATAATGAGGACGCGTACGCTTTAAAACCGGGTGAAAACGACGTAAGTTATAACTAGAAGAAATTCTGAACTGTGAAAATTTAATCGGCGCCTTTAAGAAAGGACTTTTCATAGGAGCCGCGTTTTCATCATAATACCCTTTGAACTTGCCATTTTCATGGTAAATACCATAATATTCGTTATCGTAATTCTTAAAGTAACCACCATGTATTTTGCCAACGCCAACAGGCTTGCCATCAATTAATCGTTCGTCGTACATGACCTTGAAACGATCACCAGGTTGGATATGGTGAAAATCTAGAGACCACTGAAAAATGCCCTCCATACGATCAATTAATTCTATGCTTAGTCCATTATCTACCATGGCGTTCCAAAGGCTAGATTCAATTATTCCAGCAGCTTCCTTTCTAATAGTTGTTACTTCCCTTTGATGAACGCTAGCCTCTAATTTTTTCAAATCATAAACCACATAGCTATACACGTCTGGTTCATAGATAAAATAGTCAGCACTCTGACTCGTATCTTTTGATAAAATTGTATAGGGTTTGAAGGCACGCAGCTTTGTAACGGCAAAGGTATCTTTGACATTTCTAGCAAGCTGGTCAATATCCGCATACTTGACCTTATGAGGCAATAAAATTTCAGAGAGAAATTGATTATCCGCAATGGTATCTACGGTTACATGGAAGGTATCTAAGGCAAACCCATATTTTAGGGTAGGGACAGCAACTGGTAGGCTCTGTATCGTTTGCTGCTCATAAGCAGGAAGCATCGATGCAGTAGCATATTTACCATTAGCTGTAGAAAAATAAGGCAATACGCCTATTCCTATTAAACAGATTACTATAAAACCAAGCGTCGCAAATAATTCTGATCGCTTTTTTATTATGTTCTTTTCGTTCGATTGCACGGAATTCATTTTTTAAACGTTCCGTTCATGGGTGCTTGTTGACATTAAGAGCCAGCAAAATACTAAATTGTAGAGACTATTATAATTAATTTGACGGTATAATAGGCTTAAGTAACATACTTTACATGGAATAGGCTAGGATAAAAAGGAAGGTTTTAGTTTCTTGATATTCAAATATTTATAGCTTATTGAACAATAGTGAAATAAATATTTTTTAAAAACTAAAATATTTTTTTTAATTTCTTGTTATCTAGCCAAATACCAATAGATTAAGCGTATGTCTAAATTTCACTGAGCCCAAATATACTAAAGAAAGTTATATTTTTTATTTGAAAATAAATTTATTTATAGTCAAATTCTAGCTGTAATTAGGTTTCTATACCTTCGCAAAAAGTACTCCAAAACTAGATAGGTACGCCTTATGTACAAGATTATAAGGTAGAAATAACAAGTACGAACAGCATTGATTAGATCAATTATTGATGTCACTTAGATAAAATTATATACATCTTTTTTAAAAATAGCGGATATTTTTAAAAAAGAAGGCAAATTTCATCCTCCGTAAAAATGTCATCAAAAAGCAATGAACAGATAGCTTATAACAATTCAATTACTAAAGGGATTAGGCATTTATAAAATAAAAATTTAATATAGTTTGTGACATTATATCGTGTCACAAATTAATGCTCCTATTTGCAGTACAAATTTTTAATTTCCATATAATACAATTAGTTTTGTTATACAAAAAGTAAGAACACACACATCTCAAGGAAAAATAGAAAGCAATATGGTATTAAATATATTGTTTTGATTGTATCCTCACTCCTATATTTCACTACACAACATACGCAATGCAGTCGACTATTCTGATAGTAGAATAGTTTTAAAGTCGGTATTCTTCCCCCATACCATAATTGCTCCCTGATTAGGAGCAATATCAAGTCCTCCCAATACTTGTTCCCCCCACAAAAAACACACACAAAACGTCTAGTACGGTTAGTGATTGGTAAAAAACGATGACCTAATATCTGATTACCAATTGCTAATTGGCTGGACCAATTTGTGTTAAGAAACTTCTAGCCTATCTATGAGACAGTCAACCGTACCAAGCGTCTATTGCAAGCACAATAGCGATAAGAAAATTATATTCCTACCAATGCCTTTAATAAGGCTTTTTTTGGTTGTAATGGTTTTATGTAATATTCATACTGCCCAGGCAGCAGATATATTGCTTCCAAAAGAAATAAGTGCGTTCTCTTTTCCAACTGCTGAACTATTAGTGCCCTGCCCAGGTGGGCCAGGGGTAATTGGCGGTCATGCCTTCCAAGATTTTAACTATAATGGGTTGGATGATCAGGTTGGAAAAAGAATTAAAGGAATTGAAGTCAATTTATTTTCCTGTGGCTTATCTGGGGAAAGTGAATTAGTAGCCACTACGGTTACCGATGAAAATGGAGACTATTTTTTTTCCAATTTGGTAGATGGACAAGAATATCGAATTGAGTTTAGTGCACCTGCGGACCTATTTTATATGCAGTCTGGTTTCAGTGCGACTCAATCCAAAACTACTGTTCAATTTATCACAAGTCCAAATTGTGATATCAGTATTGGTTTGGCAAATCCTGATGATTATTGCGAAGAAGACCCTAAGTTAATTGTTCCTTGTTATATTAATGGGGATCCTATGGCACTGAATGCTGGCGGGGAGGATGCATTGGTCTGTTTTAATACAAGTTATGAAGGTACAAGACCAACACCCAATTACTTAGCATCTGCTAAAGAAATTGGTTCTACATGGGGATTGACTTACAATAAAATAAAGAAAGAAGTATATACCTCTGCCTTCCTAAAGCGACACGTCGGTTTGGGATCTCTTGGTTTAGGAGGTATTTATAAAGTAGATATTAATGGAACCTCCTCTGTGGTGAGTCCATTTTTTGATTTAAATGACTTAGGAGCGAATATAGGTACATACCCAAGTAATGGAGAAAGAGGTCTTTCGGCAGATATTAATTTACCGTCGAATGATGCCATGGCTTTTGATGATGTTGGAAAAAAAGGAATGGGTGGTTTAACGATGTCCGCAGATGGTAATACGCTATACGTAGTGGGACTATCGGATAAAATGTTGCATGCAATTGATATTAGCTCAGGTACACCAACCGCAGCTAATCTGCAAAGCTATGCGATTCCTGATCCAGGTTGTAGTGGTGGTGAATTCCGACCATTTGGTATACAAATATACAATGAGCAACTATATGTAGGCGGGGTTTGTGATGCAGAAACGAGTGGCCTTAAATCAGATTTAAAGGCTGTTATCTATCGTTTAGATGGGACGACTTTTACAGAGGTTTTAGACTTTAGTTTAGATTTTCAAAAAGGCTTAGCATCTAGAAGTTGTGATGATGATAGAGGCTGGTTTCCATGGAGTTCAGATGTGCCAGAAAGTTGTTTTGTATCTGGTAATGCAAATATCATCGTTCATCCTACGCCAATTTTGTCTGATATAGAATTTGATGCAAATGGAGATATGGTGATTGGGTTTATGGACCGAATAGGTAACCAACTAGGTTATTTAAATTATGGCCCTACAGGACAAACAGAATTATATAGTGCTTTTACTGGAGGAGATATCATGAAAGCTACTCCTGATACAGATGGGACTTATATCATAGAAAATAATGGTACAGCTGGACCGAATACCACTGTTGGCGCTAATAATGGAGAAGGCATCGGAGGTGGAGAATTTTTCTCTTTTGATGTGTTTGAAATTGCACCCAATATTCCTCGCCCACATAGTGAAACGGCCCAAGGGGGGGTAGCATTGATAAAAGGAACTAACCAAGTAATTGGTACTGCTTTAGATCCATTTGGCACCTTCGTTAATTCTGGGGGAGTCAATTATTGGGATTTATCAACAGGAGCTGTAAGAGATCCAGGATATGTATTGTTCCGTTCAGGTTCTAATAGTATTTCTACTTTTTCTAAAGCTAATGGATTAGGAGATGTAGCTACTTTATGTAGTTTAGCGCCTATAGAATTAGGTGGAAGAATTTGGGTAGATGCCAATACCAATGGCGTACAAGATCCTTGTGAAATGACCTTGTCCGATATTTCGGTGACGCTTTACACAAGTGATGGTACCGAAGTTGGAACAACTGTTTCTGACGCTAGTGGAGACTATTATTTCAGTGATGATATCATCCGGCCAAATGCAGAATACTTTGCAGTTTTTGGTTCCGCTGATCAAACAAAAACGCCTTTAGCATTATTAGATATTTATACGCCGACGGCTAAAAATATTGGGATGAGTCCCAATAATAGTTTAAATGATTCAGATGTCCAAGTCGGAGATGTGTTGGGGATTACTAATGCATTATACATTCCAATATCTACTGGAGGACCAGGTTCTGTTTCTCATGCAAATGATGCAGGATTTTTTGAAATCCCACCACCTTTAGGGGCAAATATTACAGGTCAAGTTTTTGACGATTTAAATCAAAATGGTTTACAAGATTCAGCTGAGCCTTACATTGGCGGAATTATTATTACGCTATTTAATGCAGATGGTACGGTGGTAGCAACTACAGAAACGGACAATAATGGAAACTATCTTTTTCAAAATATATTGGAAGGAAATTATTATGTAGGGATTAACTTACAAACAAGTGTAGACGGTGCGGTATTAGATGTAGAACCTACCGCATTGGATGCAGGTGATGATACAATCGATAGTGATTTTGATCCAAATACAGGGCAGACAACTACTTTTGTTTTTGACCCAACAGAAGGGGATAAAGATTTTGATGCAGGGGTATTTAGACCTAGTGGCGTGATTAATGGTATTGCCTTTGATGATTTTAATGGGGACGGTATTCAAGATGCGAATGAACCAGCGATAAGCGGGGTTACAGTTACCTTATTAGATTGTAATGATGTCGTTATTGCAACCGTTACAACGGATGCCGGTGGTAATTATTCTTTTGGGGATTTAGACAAAGGAGATTATAAAGTACGATTTGATCCAAGTGGAAATGATAGTGGGGTAGACAACTATATCGCATCGCCTAAAGGCGCAGGAACGGATACTACAAAGGACTCAGATATTGATGCTTCCTTTACGTCAGATTGTGTGTCTGTCTTTTTAGATCCAATAGAAATAGACGGAGGTTTTGTCGTTCCTAAAACTACTATATTAGGTACCGCATTTGAGGATATAAATGCAGATGGTATTCAAGCAGATACAGATTTACCTATTGCAGGTATCACCGTTATACTTTCAGACTGTAAAGGAAATGAAGTAGCTAGAACCCTTACAGACGACTTAGGAAACTATGTTTTTGATAATTTAGTATTTGGGGAATATCAAGTTCGATTTGATCAAACAGGCAATAACAATGGCATTGATTATTACGAAGCTTCTCCAAAAGATGTTGGTGGAGATGATTCAAATGATTCTGATGTAGATGCTCAATTTATATCTGATTGTGTCAATTTAATGGAGGAATCAATTGTCATCGACGCAGGATTTAATGAGCCTACAGCTAACGTGACTGGAACGGCCTTCGAAGATTTAGATGGCGATGGTATTCAAGATCCAGATGAAGGATTAATCATAAACTTGATCGTAAGTTTAGTTGATTGTGATGGGAATGTAGTCGCAACGACTATTACCGATGAGTTTGGTAATTATTCATTTGGGGATATACGAGCAGGAGATTATAAAATAGTTTTTGGAACACCATTAGATGCCAATGGAAATGAATTTTCTGCAACAGAACAAAATGCAGGAGATGATAGAATGGACTCAGATATTGGAGAAGATAACAGTACAGAATGTACGTCGTTAGCACCTAATAGTGATAATGAAATTAATGCAGGTTTTATACCTCCATCAGGAGTCATTAATGGGTTTGCTTTTAATGATGAAAATCAAGACGGAATTCAAGATGCAGGGGAGTTAGGCATAGCGGGTATTACGGTAGAACTTCAAGATTGTAATGGAACAACAATAGCCAGTACAACTACAGATAAAGATGGTAATTATTCTTTTACAGGAAATTTATCGAATGATTATACCATTGTTTTTAATCCAACAACCAATACGGAAGGGATCACTGATTTTACCACTTCTCCAAAAGGAGCGGGTGGAGATGATTCCATAGATTCCGATATAGATATAATTACTAATGCATCAGACTGCGTCTCTTTCGATCCTAGTAAAGGATTAGAAATTGATGCAGGCTTTTTTAGACCTACCGGTATTTTACAGGTATTTGTTTTTGATGATTTGAATGGAAATGGAATACATGATATAGGGGAGCCAGCTATAGAAGGCGTTACGGTGATTCTTCAAGATTGTGGAGGAAATGATATAGCCACTACGGTTACAGACGCAAGTGGAAGTTATTCATTCGGAGATATACTAGCAGGCAGTTATCAAATAGCATTTGATCCTTCTACAAATATAAATGGGATTACGAACTATCATGCCTCACCTCAAGGATTTGATTCTGATATAGATCCAGCTACGAACACTTCAGCTTGTTTTGTTTTTGATCCGACAGTGGGCTTTATGATAGAGGCAGGTTTTGTTCAACCAACAGGCACCTTAACAGGTATTGTGTTTAATGACCTTAACCAAGATGGAATCCAAGATGCCAATGAACCATTTTTTGGTGGTGTCACAGTAGCATTACAAGATTGTAATGGTTTAACTATTGCTACAACTACTTCTAATCCAGATGGTACTTATTCTTTTAATGATGTATTAATAGGCGACTATCAGGTGGTATTTAATCCAACTACAAATACAGAAGGAATAAATGGCTTAATTACTTCTCCTCAAGGAAATGATTCTGATATAGATCCAACAACGAATACGTCGGCTTGTGTCGCTTTTGATCCTGAGAAAGGCTTAGGTATAGATGCGGGTTTTTACGAACCATTAGGAAGTATAACAGGTACCTCTTTTGAAGATTTGGATGGTGATGGCATTCAAGATCCAGATGAAGGTTTGTTGATTGGCTTGACCGTAAGTTTGGTAGATTGTGATGGGACCGTTATCGCTACGACGCTTACCGATGAATTTGGTAACTACAACTTTGGAATGGTTCCAGCAGGTGACTATCAAGTAGTTTTTGGATCTCCAACCGATATAAATGGCAATGAGTATATGGCTACTACACCTAATGAGGGTAGTGACGACACAAGAGATTCTGACATTGATCCTACGAATAATAGTACGGGATGTATTAGTTTTGATCCAGTGGAGAATACGAATATTAACGCAGGTTTCATTCCACCTTCAGGAGATTTGAAGGGTACCGTTTTTTATGATGAAAATAGAGATGGTATTCAAGATGCCGGAGAAGGAGGTATTGAAGGCGTAAGGGTACAATTACAAGATTGTAATGGTCTGACGATTGAAACGACCACAACAGATGCAAATGGAAATTATAGCTTCACTAATTTATTATCTAATAGCTATCAAATAGTTTTTGATGAGACAACGAATACAGATGCTATTCCAGATTTTACGGTTTCTCCAAAAGATGTAGGTGGAAACGATAGCACTGATTCTGATATCAATAGTGCTAACAATACAACAGATTGTCTTCCATTTAATCCAAGTGAAGGACTAGATATAGATGCTGGATTCTTCCGTCCAAGTGGAAGTTTTGTAGGATTAGCTTTTAATGATTTAAATGGTGATGGTATTCAAGATGCAAACGAGCCAGGAATCGGCGGCGTAACGATTGAATTACAAGATTGTAATGGAGTAGTAGTAGCGACTACCACTTCTAATCCAGATGGAAGCTATTCTTTTGATGATATTTTACAAGGAAACTATCAAGTGTATTTTAATCCAAATACCAATAGTCAAGGAATACCTGATTTTGATACATCACCTGAGGGAAGAGATTCTGATATTGATCCAACGACGAATACCTCCGATTGTGTGGCTTTTGAACCTACTAAAGGGGCAGAAATAAACGCAGGATTTACACAACCTACTGGTGTGGTCATGGGAACGGTATTCAACGATATAGATGGAGATGGCATGCAAGAGCCTGGAGAAGGTGCGATTGCAGGCGTGACGGTTAGCCTATTAGATTGTGATGGTACGGTACTAGCGACTACGACCACTAACGATAATGGTAATTATTATTTTGAGGGTCGAACAATAGGAAATTATCAAGTAGTTTTTGATGTAAATACGAATACAGATAATATTTTAGATTATCAAACATCTCCAGAAAACAGAGGGGATGATACGATGGATTCTGATATTGATCCCATCACTAATACCTCTGATTGTTTTCAATTTGAACCTACTAAAGGCGCAGATATAGACGCAGGTTTTGTACAGCCAAAAGGAGAACTAATGGGAACCATCTTCAACGATATAGATGCAGATGGAATGCAGGAACCAGGTGAAGGAGGAATCAGAGGGGTAACTGTTGTCTTATTGGATGCGGAAGGAACTACTATAGGTACGACGACAACGGACGCCAATGGAAATTATTTCTTTACAGATATTATATCAGGTGCTTATCAAGTATTGATTGACCCTGCTACTAATTCCGCAGGGATAGATGATTATATGAATTCTCCTGCTAATCAAGGAGATGATGATATGGATTCGGATATCAACCCAAGTACCAATCGCTCTGATATTTTTACCTTCGTTGCTGCTGAAGGCGGGGATATTGATGGTGGATTATTCCAGCCAGCAGAACCTGTGGTTATTGGCAATATGGTATTTAAAGATTGCAATAAGAATGGAATTTTAGATGCAGGCGAGACAGGTCAAGGGGGCATTGTGGTCATGTTATCAGGTACGACTTTATTAGGAGAGGCCGTTAACCAACAAACAGAATCGAACCAAGATGGTTCATATCAATTCAATATTGGTCGCCCTGGAACGTATCAAGTTATGTTCGTCGTTCCAGATGATTTGACTGGAATCGAATTCTCTCCACAGAATATCGGAGATAATGATATGATCGATAGTGATGCCAATCCTAGTACTGGTATAGTGGCAGCATTTGAAGTGGAAAGCGGAGAAATTGTTAGCCATGTAGATGTAGGTGTAATGGATCTAGCGGCACCATTAATTTTCAATGTGCCACCTGATGTTACAGTATCTTGTAATAATCCTCCTGATCGACCAACTTCTGTAAAAGCAGTAGATAATTGCGATCCTAATGTGGACGTAGTATTTGATGAAAGAATAGAAGAAACCTTATGTGGTGCGTCTATTATTCGAACTTGGACGGCAGAAGATGAATGTGGAAATATAACAAGAAAGCAACAAACCATAACCGTAACAGACGAGGAGGCACCTGTCATTACTTTATCGAATCCATTATTAGCAGGCATTCCAAATGGTGGCAGTATCACTTTCGATTGTGATGCGATGCCAGAATTTGATGAAAATGATATTATTGCTACAGATAATTGTGATACAGATTTGACCATAGAATTTGTCGATTTAGTAAGAAAAGAAGGCAACTGTCAAGTAGATGGTTACCTAACAGAAATGACTTGTGGTTGGAGAGCAATTGACAACTGTGGCAATGAAATGGAATATATCATTACGATCACGGTAGTAGATACAAGAGCACCGATGTTAAATAATGTTCCAACGGATGTTACCGTCAATCTATCAGAAGGACAAGCGATCCCTCCAGTTCCGACGAACATAGGCGCGACTGATAATTGTGATGAAAATATATTTATTCAATTCGAGCAAACACAAACAGAAGAAACTGCTTGTGGATATGATTTAATTAGAACTTGGACGGCTATTGATAATTGCGGTAATAAAGAAACTGCTTCTCAAACTGTTTCTTTAATTAGAGATTGTGTTTGTCCTGGTGACTTATCAGATGGTCAGATGGTCGTGCACGCAGCTTGCGATGGGTCGACTGGTGGAATGATCTTATTCAATTTAACAGCAGATGCGCGCTACTATGAATTTGATTTTGTGCCTAATTTAGGGGTGCCTAATGCTTTGGGAAATGCAAGAACCGACTTGCCGACAGGTACTTACAATATTGTAGTCACTTATAAAGGGGCGGCAGATTGTAAAGAGACGTATAACATTAATATCGGCACCATGGAAACGGCGACGATAAGCATAGCAGATAGTAAAAAAGCTAGCTGTGGTCAAGCAGACGGCTTTGTTTCCTTATCGCCAGCTAGCTTCCAATATACGTGGAGTGATGGGATCGTAGCTGCGCAGCGCGCTGATTTAGCGGCAGGTACTTACAAAGTAAATTATACAGACGACAATGGTTGTTTAGGCAGTACAGAAATTACGGTAGAAGAACCTGAAAATTGTATCTGTTTGAACTTCAAAATAGAGGTTTTACAAAATACTTCTCCTACATGTTCTGGAGAAACAGATGGTAACTTGATCGTTATTGCAAGAGGCGGTCGAGAAACCATCCGTTATGAGTGGAGTAATGGCAGTATGGGAACTACTTTAAGTAATATTACCGCAGGTATGTATACCGTTACTGCTACAGATGCAAATGGCTGTCAAGCGCAGGAAGAAATCATGGTCATGGCACCAGAAAGTATCATGCTTACCATTAATCAAACCAATGGTGGTTGTGGAGAAAAAGGGATGATAGATTTACATGCACAGGGCGGAACAGGACCATACACCTATTACTGGAATACGGGCGCTACCAGTCAAGATCTGATATCTGTGCCTTCTGGTTCTTATACGGTAACGGTAACTGACGCCAACAACTGTACAAATACGACCAATGCAATGATTAGTAACGGAGGCGCGATTGATATACAATTGGGTAAGCAATTACCTACTTGTTCTGATAATAGTAATGGGATTGTATTCGCTACGATTACTGGAGGCAAAGCGCCTTATAGGTATCAGTGGAGTAATGGTTCGACGGCTAAAAATTTGATGAATATTGGTCAAGGAGATTATAGTTTGGTTGTAACAGACGTAGACGGTTGTCAATCGGCAGCTCAAATCTCTGTAGAGGCACCAACACCAATTAATGTACTATTGACGCCACAAACCTACTGTTCTGAATCTATAGCAGATGTTAGAGCAACAGTGACGGGAGGGACGGCTCCTTATACTTATCAATGGAATTTTGATGCGACTACGGCAGAAGTTAAAAACCTAACCGCAGGTACTTATTCGGTTACAGTAACAGATGGAGTTGGTTGTCAATCAACGGAGGTTATTACCTTGGATGTTCCATTAGCATTTGCTATTAATCCTGTAGTTGTTTCCCCTAGTTGTGCGAATACAGTGGGTAGTATTTCTTTAAATGCTGCTGGTGGTATGTTACCATATACTTATACTTGGAGCAATGGCAGTACTGCCAATTCTTTAGAAGGAATAGGAACAGGAACTTATTCAGCGACCGTAGTCGATCAAAGAGGATGTAGCTTAACATTCACACAAACTTTTTCTGACATAGCGCCATTAGATGGATCATCCAGTACGATTAATCCTTCTTGTGCTGAAGGCACAGATGGGCAAATAATGGTAGAAGTAACTGGTGGGACGCAACCATATTCTTATCAATGGCAGACAGGTGCAACGACTAAAAACCTAACAGGTGTAGGTGCAGGTCTGTATAATATGACAGTTACCGATGCCAATGGTTGTCAGTACATATTTACAGAAGGTTTATTACCGGTAGGGCCCATTACCATCAGCGCTGGCCAACGAACGGATGCGCTTTGTGAAGCAGCAGATGGCACTTTATCTATTGCCGTAGAAGGAGGAGCAGCACCTTATACGTATCGTTGGAATACGGGTGCAACAAGTACTAGTTTAACCAACTTAGTAGCAGGTAATTACGAGGTGACAGTTACAGATACAAAAGGATGTACCGCAACACAATTATTTGTGGTCTCGAGTGACTGTACTTGCCCATCGCCGCTATACACCCAGATTATGGTCAACAATGCCAAGTGCGGTAATAGCAACGGAAGCATCATGATCATGGTAGATCAATTGGAACGCTATACCTTTGATTGGGGAACAGTTGGAACAATTGGCGCAGCAAATAATGAAAGAAGAAATTTACCAGCAGGAGAATATAATGTAAGAGTCACTTATGCAGGACAAGCAGCTTGTTCAGAAATACTTGCTGTAACAGTTGGAAATAGTGCGGCAGAAGAAGCAACTCTTGTAGCCAATGTTCCTGCTGCATGTGATCAAAATAATGGCCAAATAGAAATGGCACCTGCTACTTTTGTTTATCAGTGGACAGATGGGGTAGTGGGATACAAGCGAACAAATTTAGCACCAGGTGTATATAGTGTTCAAATTCTAGATGAAAACGGCTGTAGTAGTACGCAACAAATTTCGGTTACTCGAACAGCTTGTAACACACCTACGACGCCGACGAATCCAACGACGCCTACTGTTCCGTCGACACCAACGAATCCGACAACACCAACAACCCCGACAAATCCTACTTGCACATTAACTGCTGCGTTGAATATCACTAGTAATCCTACTTGTGATGATTTAAGTGCAGCTATTGAAGCAATAGCGATTGGAGGTCAGGCGCCTTATACTTACGAATGGAGTTTAAGTACTATTGGAAATATTCAGCATCCTGCAGGCTTGTCTCAAGGAACGTATGAAGTAACAATTACGGATGCAGGTAACTGTAGCGCAACTGCTATGATTACGGTTGCAGCTCCAGACTGTGAAACGCCGACTAATCCAACAACACCAACGACTCCTACTGTTCCAACGACTCCAACAGTGCCGACGACACCAACAGTACCAACAACACCAAGTTGTGAAGTGATAATTTCTTTATCAACCGTAAATGCAACATGTGCGGGTGAGCCATCAGGAACTGCGAGTGTTACGGTAATAGACGGCAAAGCACCATATACTTATTTATGGAGTAATGGGCAGACAACCGCGGCCGTAGCAGAATTACCTGCAGGTGTACATAGTGTAATGGTGACGGATGCTAATGGATGTATAGGCGTTGCCACAACAACGGTAACAGCACCTGCCGCACTCAGCTTTACGCATGAGATTGTGGGGGGCGATTGTGATAGAGTGGAAGTTGCCTTTAGTGGTATGGGCGGTAGGTCTGTTTGGAAATGGGTATGTGATGATCAAGAAGGGGCCATTAATGAAACGGTTTTATTAGCACCAGGTACATACACTTGTTTCGTTATGGATAACCAATGGTGTTCTTCTGCAACACAAGAAATCACTATTCCAGCAATTCCTCAGGAGAATTGTGGTGGAGGTGTTGTATCGGAAGATGGACAATTCCAATTCACAAAATTTGAAGGAAAGAATCAAGGAGAGACCTTAGCTGCCTTAGAATGGGTCACTAAAGATGAGTTACATCAAGGTAGTTTCTTAATAGAGCATTCTACAGATGGGACTCAATTTGAAGTGCTCGGTCTTGCTATTACGGCAATAGGCCCAACAACAGTAGGTGGTTATAATCAATTAACTAGTTTACCAAATTTTGGATCTAATTACTTTAGAATCAAATATGTGGATGTACTCGGAAATACCAGTACTTCAGAAGTGATTGAACTTTTCAAGCGCTTACCAAGAACGGCAGATAAAGCAATTGTTTATCCCAACCCAATTGCAGAAGCATATACGATTGATTTCCTTCGACCAATTGATGAGGATAAAGAAATGATGATTACCAATAACTTAGGTCGCGTCATTGATCAAATAACTATTCCAGCTGGTACGATTAAGTATACTTTGGATGCTACGACTTATAAAGCAGGTATTTATACCTTGATGGTGAGTAATCGTGGAGAGAAAAATACGACGATTCGATTCGTGAAGTTGGAGTTATAGAGTTAATAATTTAGAACACTGAGACACGGAGACACAGAGTAAGGTTAAATTCTCAGTGTCTCCGTGCCTCAGTGTTCTAAAAAACTCCTATTCCTCCTAACCTCCTAAAATAATGACCCCTGCTGCGGCGGCACAATCCCAAGATGCTGATAAGCCTTCGCCGTCACTTCTCGACCACGAGGTGTTCGTTGAATAAAGCCTTCCATAATTAGAAAGGGTTCATGCACTTCTTCAATAGTACCAGCCTCTTCGCCGACAGCAGTCGCAATAGTCGTTAGCCCAACAGGCCCGCCTTTAAATTTATGTATAATGGTCGATAGAATTTTATTATCCATTTCATCCAAGCCCGTTTCGTCCACATTCAATGCTTCCAAACCAAACTGAGCGATTTCGACATCAATCGTTCCATTCCCTTTTATCTGCGCAAAATCTCTCATTCTACGAAGTAACGCATTGGCAATCCGAGGCGTTCCTCTACTACGACTAGCAATTTCCATCGCCCCGTCATCCGTAATCGGTACTCCTAATATGCGCGCAGATCGCTTAACAATTTTTAATAAGGTCGGAATATTATAATAATCCAGATGGCAGGTAATCCCAAATCTAGCCCGCATCGGAGCGGTCAATAATCCCATACGAGTAGTCGCACCGATTAGCGTAAAGGGATTAAGGGTGATCTGAATACTACGGGCATTTGGGCCACTATCTAACATGATATCAATGTGGTAATCTTCCATAGCGGAGTACAGATACTCTTCTACCACGTTATTCAAACGATGAATCTCATCAATAAATAAAACATCTCCCTCATCTAAATTAGTTAATAAGCCTGCTAGATCTTTTGGCTTTTCCAAAACAGGCCCAGAGGTCATTTTTAATTCAGATTCCAATTCATTAGAGATGATATGAGATAAAGTCGTTTTGCCCAATCCCGGTGGTCCATGTAATAATACATGGTCTAATGCCTCTCCACGCTGCTTCGTCGCTTCAATAAAGATCTTTAGATTGGACACAATCTTAGGTTGTCCACTAAAATCATTTAGCAACTTCGGTCTTAAAGCTTTTTCAATTAGCTTTTCTTCTCCACTTTGTTGTTCTCCTGAAGGATCAAGATTTTCGTTCATTGCTGCTTGTTTCTTTCTTATGTTGGGTCTAGCCTCGGATTGCATCCGAGGTTATTCATGTTCAACTACTCTGTAGTTGTTTGGATGTGAGTTTTGGGTCGAAAAATAGCTTCTTTATTCAGAAGCAAATTTACATAATCTTAAAGGAAGTAAAGAAGGAAAGAAAATTAAATAAATTGGATGGTGTCCCCACATAAGGTTTTGTCGTTACTTACAATATAATTGTACTTTTACCACCATATTTAACGTTATTGGAGTAATCCTTGCCTTCTAATAGCAGGATGAACAATTAAAGCATATTCTCGTTAAAAAATGAGTTGATTAGTCAATATTGATAAGCCTTTACTCAACTCAACAAATAAGTTAACACCACTTCATGCAATTTTTATTTCCTAGTTTCCTTTGGGCATTATTAGCATTAGCTATTCCAATTATCATCCATCTTTTCTATTTCCGTCGTTTCAAGAAAGTTTTTTTTACGAATGTGAAATTTTTAAAAGAAGTAAAGGAAGAGACCAGTGCTCGGTCTAGATTGCGTAATCTATTAACGCTTTTGATGCGTTTAGGCGCTATGGCGGCTTTGGTATTAGCATTTGCACAACCCTTCCAACCCGTAGATACTGCTGTAAAGAAAGGACAAAAAGCGGTAAGTGTTTACGTAGATAATTCCTTTAGTATGAGTGCCTTAAGTGCAGATGTACCACTGATGGAGAAGGCCAAGCAAAGAGCTCGAGAAATTATCACAGCCTATCAAGAAGAAGATGAATTTCAGGTATTAACTAGTGATTTTGAAGGAAGACACCAGCGATTGGTGTCTAAAGAAGATGCCCTTGCCTTAGTAGATGAAATTAAAGTAAGTCCAGCCGTCAGAACGATGTCTACC
>CALJIY010000486.1 GCA_937973945.1 uncultured Saprospiraceae bacterium
ATTATTACTTCGGCGTGGATGCGCTTGCAAGATATTCCAAAATTTAAGCTGACTAAAACGATACAATTCAAAGACTTCTATCAAGCCGTTGAAGCAACCCGCCAATTATCACAGAGCGGCTTGTTTCCGACTAATGCTCGTTTAGTTGATCCGATGGAAGCCTTCTCCAATGGCTTAGGCGATGGGACGGCTACGATGGTGATTGTCGGTTTTGAATCACACCAACATGCAGTGGATGGAATGATGGCGGAAGCTATTAAAATTTGTACGGATTTAGGAGGCATACCAGTCGAAGAAAAACTAAAAGGAGGTAGAAGTCAAAAAGCAGATGCTTGGAAAAATTCTTTTTTAAAAGCGCCTTATCTACGGGATGAATTAATGAAAGACGGTTTCATTTTAGAAACTTTTGAAACGGCCGTTACTTGGGATCAATTTGAAAAATTCCATAAAAATGTAAAAGCAGCAACTCAACAAGCTGTTAATGAACATTGTGGTATTGGTACGGTCACTTGTCGATTTACCCATTTATATCCTGATGGCCCTGCGCCATATTATACGATTATTGCGAAAGGTAAACCCGGGCAACAAATGGCACAATGGGATGCCATTAAAATAGCTGCTTCTAATGCGATCATTGAAAATGGTGGCACGATTACGCATCATCACGCAGTCGGCAAAGATCATCAGCCTTATTATGCACAACAGCAATCGGCTATTTTTGGTACGGCCTTGCGCGCGGTTAAAGATCGTTTAGATCCAAAAGGCATTATGAATCCAGAAGTGTTGATAAAGTAAGCAGCGATCGGACGGCGTAGCCATCCGACCGCAGCAAAAAAATAATCATGAATCAAAGACTAGCCAACATAGCCATCGTTGTAAAAGAATACGACGAAGCCATCGACTTCTACGTCAACAAACTAAATTTCCAATTAATAGAAGATACGCCTTTAACACCTGTCAAGCGATGGGTGCGCGTATTGCCACCAGGCAACGATAAAAACCAAGGATGCTGTCTATTATTGGCTAGAGCTAAAAATGAAGAAGAGGCTAGTCGAATTGGCAATCAGACAGGAGGACGAGTATTTCTATTTTTGTTTACAGATGATTTGGAAAGAGATCATGCTAATTTATTAAAGCATAATATTGAAATCATTCGACCGCCAAGTGAACATGAATATGGAAAGGTATTGGTCTTTGCCGATTTGTATGGGAATTTGTGGGATTTAATTCAGCCAGTCGTATTGTAAAGAAGTTTTATCTGACCACTCAAAAGTGATCAGATGAATCTATTCACTGCCCCAATATTGTGGTGTTTTTACGCTTTATTATTCTCTACCTTCTGCATATACGCTTTCAAATCAGCTTTAATAGAAGGTGCTAAAATAAATAAAGCGAGTACGTTAGGTAGAGCCACTAAAAACACCATAGCATCCGAAAATTTTAAAACCGAATCTAATTGCACCATACAGCCCAGCGCCACAAAGCAACAAAAGATCGCTTGAAAAATTCTAGTACTAAATAGATTCTGTCCAAAGATATATGTCCAACCTTTTAGTCCATAATAAGACCAAGAAATTAAAGTAGAGAAGGCAAATAAAATGGCCACGATTGATAAGGGATAAACTGTCCATGCGGCAGTTTGCTCAAAAGCACTAGCTGTTAAGCTGATCCCTTGCACGCCTTCGGAGGAAGCTGCGGGATCGTATACGGTTACTAAAATGACTAAGGCAGTCACAGAACAAATAACTACCGTATCGATAAAAGGTTCTAGTAAAGCGACGAATCCTTCTGTTACGGGTTCATTGGTTTTGACAGCAGCATGAGCGATCGAGGCAGAACCAATACCTGCTTCATTGGAAAATACAGCACGCTTAATACCTAAGAGCATTACACCGATCATCCCTCCCTTAACGGAAGTAGGAGCAAAGGCTTCTGTGAAAATAGACGTGAATACGGAAGGTAATTTATCTGCGTTTAAGGCAATGATAATGAGTCCAGATACTAAATATAAGATACCCATAAAAGGAACCATCTTACTAGTTACTTTGGCAATCCCTTTGATGCCACCAATAATGACGATGGCAACAATAGAGGCAATGACTATTCCGAATAGCCAACCCTTATCTGCAAAAAAACTTTCTGATCCACCAGTGGCAAATACGAATTGTTCAAAGGCTTGATTGGATTGAAACATATTTCCAATACCCAAACAACCAATGACAATTGCTATGGCATAAAAGTAGCCCATAGGTTTGGCTAAAAATGGCAAACCAATTTTCTTCATACTATCTTCTAAATAATACATCGGTCCTCCAGATACAGAACCATCTGCGCTTATTTGTCGATATTTTACGCCAGCAATACATTCTACAAATTTGGTAGACATCCCTAAAAATCCTGCAATCGCCAACCAGAAACAAGCACCTGGCCCACCAATACTAATCACAATAGCCACTCCACCAATATTTCCAATACCTACCGTACCTGATAGGGCAGTAGTGAGGGCTTGGAAATGGCTGATTTCGCCTTTATCTTCTGGCTTCGTAAAATCACCTTTTACTAAACGAATGGCATGTCTAAATCCCCTTATATTGATAAAGCCTAAATAAACCGTAAAGAACAAAGCAGCTACAGTTAACCAAATCACAATCAAAGGAATGTCGACACCTCCAACAGAAATTGCATAAAAAATAAAAGTATCCAATGCCTCTGCATACGGAGTGATAAACCTATTGATTGTTTCGTCTATTGATGCCATATAAATTTTTCTATTAGTAGTCTTTAGACATACTCTTACTATAGGCGGCAAAGATAGGTAGTTGTGTAGGAACATGTAGATGGGACAAACTTGTCGCCTATTTTCTACTGTAAATGTGAAAAGGCAAATATTTTTATTACTTCTCAAGTCGAGGAAAAGAAAAATTGAGATCTATTTAGTCGATAATATCCTCCGATTAGCCTAATAAAAAGAAGCATAGGCCCTAATCCTACGACCTTTACAACTCGTTCCTTAAAATTTTCTTAATTTTTTTTATTGATAACTGTAACTACGATTACATTCAATCGTCTTCCATTCGACATGACTAAAGAACAATTTACGAGACAGGTATTACCGCTCCAGAATAAGCTTTATCGCTATGCCTTAAGTATCGTGTTTGAAGAAAACTTGGCGCAAGATATTGTCCAAGAAGTGTTCTTGAAATTATGGGATCAACGGACTAAACTACAAGAGATTAAGAATATAGAGGCTTGGAGTATTCGAATGACGAGGAATCTTGCCTATGATAAATTAAAGGCTAGTTCTAGAAAGATAGAGGATATAGAGTCGGTTCCTATTTCTTTTGTTGCCAATTCTTTTCCCGCAGAAGTAACAGAAAATGCAGATTTAATAGAGGCCGTAAAGGAGATTATGAAAGATTTGCCAGAGAAGCAAAAAGAAATTTTTCGCTTGCGAGAGCTACTAGGATATAGTAATACGGAAATTGAAGAATTGTTGTCCTTAGACCACAATCAAGTCAAGGTCAACCTATTCCGAGCAAGACAAAAGATAAAATCAAAGCTAATTCAGTTAATTAATTATGGATTGGAAGAATAAAAAAATAATAGACAAATATTGGCAGGCGGAATCTTCTTTAGCAGAGGAACAGCAATTGAAAAAAGCTGCTGCGGATGCTATGGGTTCAGAAAAAGGAAAGGAAGGTCCGTATTTTGATACGCTCAACTCTTTTTCAAAATTAACAGTAGATGCCTCTTTTGAAGAGGAATTACTGAAAAAGATCAGTGCACAAGAAAAAGCAAAGCCAAGACTTTTTTCCTATAGAACGATCAGAAATATAGCGGCTTCCATTTTATTAGTTACGGGTGCAGCTTATTCTGTCTGGGTTATTCAGGAACAACAGCAACAGAAAGTTATTGCTTCTGAGTTGGCATTTGAAGAGGCAAAATCTGCACTGCTATTAATATCTTCTCAATTAAATAAAGGAACTAGTTCTACGTATACCATTAGAAAATTTTCTACCACACAACAGAAATTAAAAAAATGAAAAGAATAAAACCCGTTTTGTTATTATTGTTTCTGAGCAGCATAACTAATTTATCTGCTCAGGACAATGCCATCTCCAAGTATTTTTCTGATTACTTATTTGATACGCAGTTTGAGCAATTCAAAGTAACGGAAACTTCTTTTGACCAAATTGCTAAAATGAAATCAGAAGATTTCCAAGAGCAGCAAACTATTGATGCGATTGGTGATCTGGAAGGCGTCTTAGTATTAATGAATGAAAAAACGAATAATAGTGCTGCTTTATATCAAAAAGCTACAGCTACTATTGCCGCTGATAAAAATTATGAAGAATTGGCCTCTTTGAGTCACGGAAAAGAAAATTTCCAAATCTTACTAAGAGAAGAGCTAAATACTATCCGAGAGTTTCTACTAATTGCTGGTGGTCAAGAACACTTTGTCATTGCTTCTTTATACGGAGATATTGATGTGCCCACCATTATGCAATTTTCCAAAGTGCTTCGAAAAAGTAAGATCAATAAAGATTGGTTTGAATTAATAGAAGATCAACAGACTAAAGAACTACGATTCAATGCCGATCAGTTAGGTGCTCCTACATTGACCATAGGGGAGGAGAATATGCAATTTAAAGATATAACCGTCTACCCTAATATCGTACAAGATCAAGTTCAAATTAAAGATACCAAAGGAAAGAATGAAGTATATCAATTGACTTTTTATACCTTACTAGGGGAGCCGATCCAAATGAAGAATCAAGTGACTTTACCGTATACTTTAGAATTTAATAATTTACCTGCTGGGGCCTATTTTATCAGACTGACGAACCCATCAGGTGCTTATAAGAATTTTAGAATTTTGAAGCCTTAATGTTGATAAGACTTGGTAAGTTTTTAAAACTTACCAAGTCTGGTCCCTAAATTAAAATCAAGTTGGCGACTCCGCCATGAATTATAATAAAAAATAAAATCATGAAAAAGATAAGTTTAGTTTTAATCATCGGATTAGTAGGTAGTAGTTTATTAGCGCAGAGCAATGCAGTAAGCAAGCACTTTGCCCAATACCAAAGAGATACCTCTTTTACAAAGGTAAGTGTGACTAGTAGAATGTTTTCTTTATTCGCTGATATAGATGCAGAAGACGAAGACCAAGCAGAATTACTAGAGGCAATGTCTAAATTGAAGGGTATTAAAGGCTTAGTAAATGAAGATAGTGGCGATAGTAAATCATTGTATTTTGACGCTGTAGAGACGATTGCCGAAGACGGTGCCTATGAAGAATTGATGACTGTAGAAGACGCCTCAGAAAATGTACAGTTTATGATCCGAGAAGAAGGAGATGTTATCAGAGAATTGCTAATGATTCTTGGTGGTAATCGACAATTTGTAGTCATGTCTCTATATGGAGAAATTGATTTGAATAGCATTGTTAAATTGTCTAAAGTTTTTGGAGTGAAAGGTTTCGAGCAGTTTGGCAAGTTAGACATGGAAAAGAAATAGCGTATAGAGGTTTTATTTGACGTAGATTCCTACTGAAAAAAAATAGTAGGAATCTACGCAAATCTGTGTTTAAATATTAAGATATGTGGAATACCTATTCTTTTGTATTAGTTAGCGTTTTAGTGCTCTGTACAAGTTGTTTGTCTGCTCAAATACCAGCGATTCAACAACTACAAGACGAAGAGAAAGTATCCTTTAACCTACATTTCTATCCAAGTACACTGCGGATGGTCAATGTGCAAAACGATACGGCTTTTAATAAATTAATTAAAGAGATAAAGAAACTATCTTTTTATCAAATAGACACAGATTCTTTCGATGTGGAGGAAATGGCTCAGCTTTCTAAGCAATTGGTAGCAGAAGAAGCGTATGAAGAATATATGATCATGGATGGACAAGAAATGCTCCTCCAAGTAATGGGAAAAGCATCGGGCGATGAATGGGTAGCCATGGGCAGTATGGAAGAGCAATTATATTTAATAGCCGTACAAGGCAAAGTCAATTGGTTACAAGTCCCCAAGGTGATAGAAGCTATCTCTACTACAGATTCCACAGCAACATCAACAGGCTTTGAAATACTAGGAAATTATCTAAAAGAACAACAAGCATCAACAAAAAGAAGAAAAGAGAGACGACAACAAAGAGCCGCCTCCGACAAAGAAGCAACCGAAGCAAAAGAAAAAGAAGCGAATCTCCCAGAATAAGAACAGTAAGATAGAAGTTGCACAAAACCAGTCCCAACGG